>JAYSXR010000001.1:0-2274 GCA_043717145.1 Chitinophagaceae bacterium
ACCGATCCCACTTCCTTACGTTTGGAATTTGACGGGATGAAAGGAAGGGATTGGTTGATGAAATGGCTTCCGTCGCGGGCTTATGACAATGGTATATATGTTGTTTTTTCAAACGCGATTGGCATGGACGATGACCAGTTGAAAAACGGCTGTTCGATGATCCTCGATCCATTTGGCGATATTATTGCCGAATGCAGGACACTGGGTGATGATATCATTAACTCAACGCTAACCCCGGAAAAACTATCGCTCGCTGGTGGCTACAGGTACCTTGCAGCCAGGCGACCCGATCTTTATAAAGACATCATTGGTCAGCCACATACCCCTGTACAAAACGTTAGCTGGCTTAATAAGGATAATTAAATTTTATGTATGCCATGGTAGTGGATGAAATGAAAATACTACAACCTTATTCCATAGGTTTATCCTTTACAATTCTCTACCTGGCAGAGCATATCCTACCCGCGCGAAAAGAATTAACAAATATCAGGCATGATATAAAAAATATACTTTTCGGCATACTCAATTTCGGATTGGCTTTTACAGCAGGTTATTATTTTCAGGTAGTACTGGAATATGCTAATATAAATGAGATGGGTTTATTCTATCAAAGTAAAATATATCCTGCTGTCCTTATTGGCATAGAATTTATTTGTATTGATGTGTTTATGTACTGGTGGCACCGCTTCAATCACCTGGTTCCGGCTTTCTGGTATTTTCATAAATTCCATCATTCAGACACAGGGATGAATACCACGAGTGCATTTCGTTTTCATGCGGGTGAACTGATATTATCTTATGTGTTTAAACTGATCGTATTTTGTTTATTGGGCATAGCTGTTTTCCCGGTTATCCTGTATAGCTTTTTATATGTTCCAATGGTTATTTTCCATCATTCCAATATATCCATTTCGCAAAAAAAAGATAATTTTTTCCGTTTTCTTTTTGTTACGCCCCGAATGCACCGCATCCATCATTCCAACCTTCGGTTTGAAACAGACTCTAATTACAGTTCATTTTTTTCCTGCTGGGACCTGATGTTTCAATCCAACAGGAAAAAGGCCACCAAAGAAAAAATTGATTTTGGTCTATGAATCACCTTTCCTTTAATTTATAATTAAAATCAATTAATCTTTCCATGTCTGAGAATGTACATATTGTAGAAACGGAGATTCTTTCGGCTAACTGGTATACCCTCAAGAAAATAACTTACACGTTTAACAAATAAAATGGCACGAATCATACAAATATCCGAGAAGTTTACGACCGAGGTAACGGTGCTACTATTTTACTTTACAACCAGGAAAATAAAACGGTTATATTAATCCGCCAGTTCCGCTTACCCAGTTTTATTAATGGAAACCCTTCCGGCTTGTTGATTGAAGCCTGTGCAGGTTTACTGAATAAAGACAATGCAGAGGACTGTATCAAACGCGAAACAGAAGAAGAGATGGTTACCTGGTAAAAGATGTAAAAAAAGTATTTGAAGCCTATATGTCAACCGGTTCTGTAACCGAGATCCTTTATTTTTTTGTTGCGGCCTAAACAAAATCAATGAAAGTGCATGAGGGGGGGGTATTGAACAGGAACAGGAAGACATAGAAGTATTGGAAATACCATTTGCCCGGGCTATGCAGATGATGGATAGTGGGGGGATAAAAATCGGGAAGACCATCATGCTGCTGCAATATGCAAAACTAAATAACCTTCTTTGATATGGGCAGCAGAAAAAAAATATTGGCCATCTACGTTAGTACAAAGGCCGATTCTGTTAACGTGCATATCCTTTCTGCCATTGCCGCAATGTATAGCGGAGAGGCTGCTATTACCCCTTATACGGGTATAGACCATATACCCCATTTTAATCCCGATCTGGATACAGATAACGGGCCAGCAGCTGTTGGGAATTTTCGCAAATAGATACAGAGGGCAGATGGGTGCTGATCTGCACACCAGAATATGTTTATAGTTTGCCCGGGAATTTAAAAAATGTCATAGAATGGACAGTATCAACCATCCTGTTTGTTGATAACCTGTGGCATTAATAGCGGCCTCTTTATCAGGCCAGAAGGCACATGACGCTTTAGATTTGCTCATGTTAACTATTGGCGCAAAAATCACCGCATCATTACTTATCTCTGCTCCAAAAACAAAAATCAGCCCTATAGGTACAATAACCGATGAAGCTACTTTAGCGGGGATAAGGTAATTGAAGGATACGTTTAACAGCATATTGTCTGAAAACTAAATAGTACCTTTCGATATCAGTAAACG
>JAYSXR010000002.1:0-2273 GCA_043717145.1 Chitinophagaceae bacterium
TATTCTGCTAATGAGCACAGGGATATGATGCAGGTAAACATGACGGTACCCGTGGTACTAACCAGCCTGATGATCCCGGAACTTAAAAATCAGCCAAAAAGTTATATACTCAATATTGCCAGTGCGGCTGCTTACCAGGCAGTGCCCGGGTTGACGGTGTATGCGGCCAGCAAAGCGTTTCTGCTTAGCTTTAGTCGGGGCCTGCAATATGAATTACGTAAGACAAATATTTCGGTAACTGTAGTAAGTCCCGGCGGCACCGATACCGATTTTGCCAACCGCGCCAAAGTTGGTCCCAAAGCGGTAAAAGCAGGTGAGAAATTAAACATGACACCCGAGTCTGTAGCAAAACTGGCCGTCAATGCCATGTTTGCCGGAAAAACGGAGATTATAACGGGATTCATTAATAAATTGGGCGCATTTCTAATTTGGTTACTGCCTAAAAAATTAACTGAAACAACTGCTGCCAGCATTTATAAACAGGATTAATTACCAAAAAAAAAGGATAGGTTTTGCAGATTCTTTTTTAGCCAGTATATTTGCAGCCCTTAACGGGGAAACGGCTGCGTAGCTCAACTGAATAGAGTACCTCACTACGGATGAGGGGGTTTCAGGTTTGAATCCTGACGCGGTCACATTTACATCTTCCTTACACGATTGAATCCCTGTAAATTATCAATTTGCAGGGATTCTTTGTTTAACCGCTTTTCGTGCATTGTGCTTCCTAATCGGTTACGAAAAACCACCATTTTCATTAAAATCATAGAAAGATAGAAAAGCATCTTTTTTAAACCCCGAAAGCAAAAATGGCAAGAAGTTATTTACCTGTTAGAGGAGCCCGTAACTTTATAAAATGCGCAATGTAGGAATGGTCACGGCTATTTTATTACTGTTCACTTCAACGGTAAAGCCACAATATGTTAGTCTGAATAAAAACGAAATAAAAAAACTGGCCACGCTTATAAAAACGGATCCTGGGGTAAAAAAAAAATACGAAGCTTTAAAAGCATTAGCTGATGCAGCAATTAACCAGGTGCCTAACCCGGTGGATACCATTACTTCTGAGGGGCATCTGGTAACGGATCCTAAAAAGATCCTTACCCAAAAAGCCCTTGCTGATATGAATAAAGTATATGCGTTGGCGTTTACTTATAAACTCACTCGGAAACAGAAATACCTGCAAAAATGCATGGAGTATATTGTTGCCTGGGCTTCTGTGAACCATGGTACGGGTAATCCAATCAATGATACCAAATTAGATCTCCTACTGGAAGCATATGACCTGGTTAAAGATGAGATCAACTTATCGAAAAGGGAAATAACCGAGACATGGCTGTCCAGTGTAGCCAATAGAGAAATCGCAAATCCGCGATTTAAATCAACCAATAAATCGGCCCATAACAACTGGAACTCCCACCGAATAAAGGTGGTGGGTATGATAGCATATATACTTGGCAACGAGAATTACAAGTTGTTTACAGATACCAGCATGAAAACACAAATTCTAAAAAATCTATACGCTAATGGAGCAGGTATGGATTTCGAAGAAAGAGACGCACTTCATTATCATATATATACTTTGGAACCCTTGCTGAAAACAGCCATTTTAATTAAACGGGCAACAGGCATAGATTATTTTACCCATACCTCTCTTTCGGGTTCATCTATTCAAAAGTCTGTGACATTTTTAATTCCTTTTGCTACCGGTGTTCAGGTACACCACGAATTCGTGAACAGCAAAACACCTTTTGATAGACAGCGGGCAGCAAATAAGGAACCCGGGTATTCTATAGGGGATGATTTTAACCCACAAACAGCCATAGAAGTGCTTTGCTATGCTGCTTACTTTACACCAGGCTATTCCGGCATTGTAAAAAAAATATTGGGAACACCAGATGCCTACCCTACCTGGCAATCCGTTTTAAATGCAGTCAGTATGTCTCCTTTTAATAATTAATTATGGCTCCCATCTTTGTATTAATTTTTATTGCGGCCGGTGTATTACTATTTCTATATTATAAAAAGCCCGTTAAAACAGTTGACTTGCCAGAAGGATATAAAAAGGTATTAACAGAACATGTTGCCTTTTATCGTTGCATGGATGCACCCGAGAAAATACGCTTTGAGCAGAAAATAAAAGAATTCCTTGGCTATATAAGAATTCATGGTGTAAAAACAGAAGTTACAGATCTCGACAGGCTTCTCATTGCTTCCAGTGGGGTAATTCCGATATTCGGATTTCCTGAATGGAAATACTACAACCTTAGAGATAT
>JAYSXR010000011.1:0-2222 GCA_043717145.1 Chitinophagaceae bacterium
AATTTCGCAAATACTATACAGAAGTATTTTATAAGGGGTCAAGCATAAATGGTCTCAGGGGTATTAAAATCGTGGTTTTTCCAGTTAGGCCAAGTATAACATGGTCTTTGAAATCGATTTTTACAATAAAATACAAGTATTTTAATTCAGGAAGATATGATGGCAATAAACGCAACATTGAGCAGTTTTTCTTAAATATGTTGGTTATTCCAAACAAATGATGTTATTTTGTGGATAATAACCAACAAAATGAAATCTAAAAAACAGGTATTATTTCCGAAATACCAGAAAATATTAGGGGAAATGGGTGAGAATATCAAACTGGCCCGCAAACGCAGAAAACTGACTACCATTCAGACCGCCGAGCGTGCAGGCATCGACCGCTCGACATTGTACGAAATCGAAAAGGGCAATCCCAGTGTTTCCATGGGTGCCTATTTTAATACGTTAAGGGTGCTGGGGTTGCAGGATGATTTTCTAAAACTGGCGGCAGACGATATTTATGGACGCAAACTACAGGATCTGGAATTGATAAATACTAAATAGGTATGGCAGCAAAAACAGCTATATGGGTATATGCACACTGGAAGGGAATGGAAGATCCCGTATGTATTGGCATGCTTACAGCTCAGCATGCTAAAGGAAAAAAAGCATTTAGTTTTGAGTATGATAAGAATTTGATTAATACAAAGACACAACTAATCCTAGATCCTGATATTGACTGGTTCACCGGTCCACAACATCCGAAAGGCAAAGAAAATTTTGGCGTATTCCTTGACTCAATGCCGGACACATGGGGACAAACCTTGATGAAAAGACGGGCGGCGCAACAGGCAAGGGAAAATGGTATGGCGACTCCTACCCAATATGATATCGATTTCTTACTAGGTGTATATGACGAAAGCAGGATGGGAGCATTAAGATTCAAAACCAGTCCGGAAGGGCCGTTCCTTGATAACAATACCATATCACCAACACCACATTGGGCTTATGTACGGGAACTACAACATGCGGCAGCTATGATCGAAGGCGACGATGATAATGAAGCAGTGAAAAAATGGATCGCTATGCTGATAGCGCCAGGTTCCTCCCTTGGTGGCGCACGGCCTAAGGCGAATATCCTTGATGACAACCAGCATCCCTGGATCGCAAAATTTCCCTCGGTTGCAGACACGACAGACAAAGCTGCCTGGGAATTTTTGGCTTACCGTCTTGCTTTGAATGCAGGGATCAATATGTCAGAGTGCCGGGTGGATAAGATAGTAGGTAAATACCATACCTTTTTTACAAAACGATTTGATAGGGACGTCGGAGAGCGAATTCATTTCGCATCCGCTATGACCATGACGGGGAACAGTGAAGATACGATCCGCGACAGGCCGGGAAGTTATCTTGAAATTGCAGAGTTCATCCAATTTTCAGGTTCCAATATCGAAGCGGACTTGGAACAACTTTGGCGTCGCATTGTGTTTAATATCGCGGTGTCAAATACCGATGATCATTATCGCAACCATGGTTTTATTGTACTTGACAATGGATGGTATCTCTCACCAGCCTATGATGTCAACCCTTCGGTTGATAAAGATGGTCTGGCACTCAACATCGATATGGACAACAACGCCTTGGATTTTGACCTGGCAAAAAGTGTAGGAATGTTCTTCCGATTAAGTAACAGTCAAATGGATTTGATCATTGCAGAAGTTAAACATGCGGTTAGTCATTGGAGAAAATACGCCCAGGAAATCGGGATTACAAGAGCAGAACAGGAACGAATGGCTGGGGCATTCCTGATATAATAGCATTCCTTTTATTAATATAGTAAATGATCTTCAACCAACTCCAACCGTGCCTTAGGTATCTATCGCAAATGAGTATTGTTGGTAGAATAATTAAAATGGAAACAACTTATCATTGTAATAAAAATCTTTATTTTGGGCTAATTATCTAATTAAAAAAACCTTCAAATAACATCAAGTAAAACCCAAACGACAACACATATAAGGTATTTACAGAACAAGTCAAATATAGAAAATCAAAAATCTCGATTGAAAGAAGTTAACACATTTAATGAGATAGTCCTCACCCTTCCTTAGTCGGGCTAACCGATTACCCCTGGCCTCGCCGGCTCAAGGTCGTATACAAGGGCACCACTAATCCCCATTCACACTGCTCAAAAAAATACTTATAAACCCCTCTGTCTGCCGCAAAGCCAAACTGTAAAC
>JAYSXR010000101.1:0-15478 GCA_043717145.1 Chitinophagaceae bacterium
TGCAAATGAAAAAAGCAGCTATGAGTTTTAAGTCATAACTGCTTGATTGTTAAGCTCCCCCTTCTGGACTTGAACCAGAGACCCTCTGATTAACAGTCATAATATTACTCTTTTTGATATTCCCATTTTTCTTTGCAAACCTTTTGTGAATATAGATATAGCAATCATTTAAGCCAAAAGTAATTTATTGATTTTATGCCTATATTTTGTGCAAGTTTATGCAAAATTTGTGCAAATGAGTATATTTGTACTGCATAAAGCATAAAGGATATGAAAAAGCAAAAGGAAAAAGTACCAGTTGTTAACCTGTATCTGGATACAAGGCGTGAAAAAGCAGAAGGAAACTACCCGGTAAAGCTTAGGGTTTACTTCGATTACAAAACCCGGATGTATTTTATGGGTAAGGACCTTACTGAAGATGAGTTTAGCAAGTCCTATTTAGGAGAAAAGCCCCGGGATGAATACAAAACCCTGAAACGTGAACTATTAGCCTATGAACTGAAGGCAGTGGAAATAATTGAAAACCTTAATCCCTTCAATTTTGACCAGTTTGAAAAACTAATGTTTAGGAATACCGGGGATGGGAATAATGTATTTTACCATTACAGCCGATACATAACGCAATTAGAGGAAGAAGGAAGGCCAGGAACGGCAAGTAGTTACCACTTAAGCCAACGATCAATTAAAGCCTTTATAAAGGGAATTACTAAGAAAGAAGCAGAAGTATTGCCTTTTGCTGAAGTAACCCCTTCCTTTCTAAATAAATATGAAAAGTGGATGTTGGCAGAAGGTAACGGACTTACCACTGTTGGCATTTATTTAAGGGCTTTCCGTTCCATTTTTAATATTGCCATAAACAGTAAGGATGTTAAGCAGGATATTTACCCCTTTGGAAAGCAGAAGGAAGGCAAATATTCTATTCCATCCGGGCAGAATACAAAGAAGGGATTAAGCAAAGAAACCCTGAAAGCACTTTTTCAACACCCTGTTGCTGAAGGCAGCCCCCAACAAAAGGCAAAGGACTTCTTCTTTTTTAGTTACCAGTGTAATGGTATGAATGTTAGGGATATTGCCGGACTGCAATACAAAAACATACAGGGCCAAACTCTTACTTTCATCCGCAATAAGACTAAACTTACCACCCGGACCAACCAAAAGCAAATAAGTGTTGCCATAACAGATTTTGTGAAAGGCATTATTTCAAAGTATGGTAATAAGCAGGAAAGCCCGGAAACATTCGTTTTCCCTGTCTTTAATCCTGAAATGACTGAAGCAGATAAGCTGAAGGCAACCCAAAACTTTACCCGGTTAATTAATCAGCATTTGAAATTATTGGCTAAGGCAGCCGGAGTTGAAGAAGGGATTTCAACCTATTGGGCAAGACATAGTTATACTACCAATGCCATCCGGTCGGGGGCAAGTATGGAATACATACAGGAAAGCTTAGGCCATCAAAACCTTTCAACCACCATGAACTATTGGGGAGGGTTTGAGGAAAACGTAAAAAGGGATATTGCGGAAAAGCTTATGGACTTTGAATAAAAAAATAAGTTTTGTTTTCCGACCTTCACTTTCTTCACTTTTTACACTTAAAGCATAAAGAATGTTTTCAATTGATACGAAAAGGATAAATATTAAAAATTCTAAAACAGGAGAAATAACTTCCTTTAATCCGGGTAATGATAAATATAAACCGGATAATGAATTTGATTTGCCAAATAATAACGTTTACGATTTAAAGGGGAATATTGTTTATGAAGCTATTAATCCTGATAGTTACAATCTTAGGTTTGCTGTTGAATTAAAAAGGACACCAATCTTGAAGTGTACTGAATTACTTAACCATCATTTTGATAGAACCCCCGACAAAGAAAAGTTTTTACTTCACATTCGATATAACACTTTGATTTTTCCCTTTATCAAAGATGAACAAAAAGAAAAATTCGATTTTGTTATAACATGGATTGAAGAAAAAAATAAGCAATTACAGCTTTATAAGGACTTCATCCCAATTCAAACAGACTTTCTGTTTGACAGAGTACCTTTTGAAATTGCTATGAGTTATAGCTTTCCAGTACCGGATATTGAAAATTTCAGATACCGATATATTAGGGTACAAAGAAATAATTTCTTCTTCTATAGCGAATACATAAGCTGGAGTAATTTTACTGAACATTTAGAAGCGGGAAAACTATTTGATGAAGAATTGAATAAGCTAAGCTTTGAAAATTTAGATCCATATTTTAATATTTATGCAGACGGTTTTATAAAGGGGTACACTGAATTTGATAACCGCATAAATAATACAACTAAAATTTTCAAAAATGATACCCCGGCTATTAATAAAATTTATGAATATGCCATTTCATCAATAGGGGGATTAACTTGCTATAACAGTAAAGTAAAAAATAAAAAAATATACGACATAGTTACGAAAGACTTATGGTATGAAGCAGGTATAAAGGAAGGTGAAAAGTACCGGGCATGGGTATTGATTATTGATAGTCCTTTCCAATATTTGGACCTATTCAGAAATGCACCATACTTTGAAACATATTGCAGAAGGGCTTATAAATTTTGGGAGAATAAACAGGGCGGTGAAGGTTGGAAAGAGCGGCTAAGTAAAATACTTTTAGATTTCGATAAAACTAAACCTGAACAAACTGCAACACACCGGGAAATGATGTTAGCGTATAATTATAAAATAAAGGTTGGAAAAGCAGAATTTAAAAGTAGTACGGATTGGTTTAATGAAGGGGGCCAGGGTAGAAAAGAAGCTTTTTATAATACCGACCCCAACAGTAAAAACCCCGGAAAAAATAAATATATTAAGCCTAAAATTAAAGAACTAAAAAAAGTTGTTGAGTTGTTGAATGATTGCCCTGAAGCAAAATTTTTAGCCATAAATGATTTAGACCAGTTGCAAAGTTTGTAGCCCCCCTACATAGCCCCTATTTCTTTAATACCCTGCCTTTATTAAGTCCTTTTGTTGAAACAATAATTCAACAAAATGGAAAATGTAATTCTTACTTCTTTAACCGTACCTGAAGTAAAACAGCTTTTAAGGAATGAACTGGAAAGCTATTTTACCCAACAGCAACAGAACCAACCCGAAACAGATCAACTTCTAACGGTCCAACAGACAGCCCAATTTTTAACCCTTGCCCCGGCCACTATTTACAGTATGGTTTGCCGAGGTGAAATACCATCTTCAAAAAGGGGAAAGCGTTTGTATTTCTCTAAACAGGAATTAACTGAATGGGTGAAGGCAGGCAGAAACAAAACCCTTTCCGATCATGCCTCTGAAGCGGATGCCTATTTGTCAACCTATAAAAAAGGGGGAAAGTAATATGGCAAGCCACACAACAAACCCCCTGCATAAAGGATGTAGTAAAGGTACAAAGGTTTATCAGTTAGCAGCAACATTTGAAACGTTTTTTCAAGCCCCTGCAACCATGTTACAGGTAGCTAAATTAACAGACATTGAACGTGCTAATATTTGCCGTTATGTTGCCCGTTTCAGAAAGCAAGGAAGTATTGCTGTTGTAAAAAAGGGTTACTGCCCAATTACGCAACACATGGCCGGGTATTACACTACAAACCCTGCATTATTCCCTCCTATTCCAAAACAGCTAAACCTTTTTACAAATGAGTAACGAATTAAACCCCGACTTCAAGGACCAGGATAATTTGCTTAACCCTGAAATGTTTAAGAACCATGCCAACGACCTGTTGAAGCAAAGTGAAACAATTCCACATAAAGAAATACTTAAACACTTATTGCAAAAAGTTGAACCTATTGATTTCAGGAAGTTAGCAGAATTGGAAGAAGATGGCAAATTGAAAGGCAGTCATTTCAGGATAAAATCAGTTGAAGAAATTCTAACACTTGCCCGGGTGAATAACTGGGGTATTTGTCAATATCATGATTTTTTTTACCTGTTTAATGGAACACACTGGAGTTTGTTTGATGCCGCTGAATTAAGATCATTCTTAGGTGAAGCAGCGGAAAAAATGGGTGTTCATTGGGATAAGGCCCGGGATGTAGATTTCAGGAAGAAACTTTTTGAACAGTTTAAAGAAATTGGAAACCTGCCTAAACCCGAACAAACAAAAGGTAAGGTTTTGATTAACCTGCAAAACGGAACTTTTGAAGTAACCCCCAAAGGAAATGTATTGCGTGAATTTAGGCGGGAAGATTTCCTTACCTATCAATTACCCTTTGAATATAACCCGGATGCAAAAGCCCCAATATTTACAGCCTATCTAAATAAAGTATTACCGGATATTGAAAGGCAGAAAGTATTGGCAGAATATTTAGGGTTTGTTTTTTTACCACATGGCACAATTAAATTAGAAAAGGTTTTGCTTCTTTACGGCAGTGGTGCAAATGGAAAATCTGTATTCTATGAGATCGTAAAGGCCCTGTTGGGCAATGAAAACATAAGTGAATATTCCCTTCAGTCATTAACTGATATTGAACGTGGCGGCCCTTACCGGGCAATGATTGCAAACAAGTTGGTGAACTATGCAAGTGAAATAAATGGTAAGCTTGAAAGTTCTTTATTCAAGGCAATGGCTTCAGGTGAACCAATAGAAGCAAAGGCCCTTTACAGTCAACCATTCATCGTTGAAAATTATGCTAAACTGATTTTTAACTGTAATGAACTTCCCAAAGAAGTGGAACAAACAGAAGGGTTTTTCAGACGTTGGTTAATTATTCCTTTTGATGTAACCATACCGGAAAGCCAACAGGATAAGCAGCTTACCTATAAGATCATTTCAAATGAACTATCCGGGGTTTTTAATTGGGTGTTAGATGGGTTAAACCGTTTAATTCAACAGCAAAATTTTACCCAATGTGAAGCAGTGCAAAGGCAGGTGGACCAGTATAAAAGGCAGTCAGATAGTGTACAAATGTTTTTAGAGGATGCTATGTACACACCGGATGCCAATGAATACAAAATGGTAAAAACCCTTTATGAAGAATACAGGCAATATTGTTTGGAAGATGGATTTAAGCCTGTTAACAAAACCAACTTTAAAAGAAGGATGGAAGCAGCTAAGGTTAACGTTCATCGTAAAAATGATGGATGGATAGCTTATCTAAAAAAGGATGAAGTATGAATTACCGTTTCATGTTAGATAAGAAGGGTAAAAAGTTTACCTGCCCAACCTGTCAGAAGAGAAGGTTTGTTAGGTATGTAGATACCCGGTCCGGGGATTATTTGCCTGAAGATTATGGCAGGTGTGATAGGATGGATAATTGTACTTATTGGTTAAGCCCTTATAAAGACGGCTATTCACAAAGGATATGGGAACAGGAAAGGGGGGTATTTTCCGACACTATAAAAAGGACCAGACCCCAACCAATTATTAACAAGCCCAAACCTTTAACGGCTATCCCATTTGAAGTGATGAAGCAATACCGGACGGGATACGATCAAAACAAATATGTTCAATACCTGTTGCAGCGATTCCCCTCTGAAATAGTAAGCAATCTAATTTCCCGCTATAACATTTGTACTTCCAATGAACGTTGGCCCGGTGCAACTCTTTTTTGGTTTATAGATCATACCGGGGTTATACGGTCCGGGCAGGTAAAGCAGTTTAATGAAAACGGCCATACTTCAAAATACATAAGCAAAGAAGGGGAACAGAAAAGCAGGACCAGTTGGATACATTCAATATTAGAGTATAACCAACACACATTGCCCCAATGGTTAAAGGATTATAAAGAATCCCTTTCAGCCGGGGCAAGTGTTGTGCCTTGCTTATACGGGGAACAGCTATTGAAAGCCGAACCTTGCAAGCCTGTTGCCATCGTAGAAGCCCCGGCAACAGCAATTGAAGCCACCCCTTACTTTCCTCAATTCATTTGGTTAGCCATTGGCAGCTTATCCTACCTCACAGCGGAAAGGTGTAAGGCATTGCAGGGAAGAAAGGTTTTCTTATTTCCCGACCTATCCAAACAGGGAACTGCATTTGAACACTGGAGTTTGAAGGCAAAGGAATTGGCAAGGCAAATACCGGGCAGTGTATTTAAGGTTTCAGACCTACTGGAAAATGCAGCCAATGAACAGGAACGGGAACAGGGTTTGGATTTAAGAGATTATCTAAGCGGGTTTAGTTTACAGCAATGGAGTGAAGAAAGTGTAAAAAGTGAAGCCCCGGAAACAAATATTTTATTTGCCTTTGAAGCATGGGTTGCACAAAATCCAACCGGGGGAATATTTGAGTTTGAAGAATTAAAAGTAACGATCACACCTAAAACGCAAACAGTATGAAAACAGAAAAAAAGGGTTTACAAAGGTTAACCGAAACAGAAGCAAAGTTTAATCTTCTTTTAAAGAATAAGAAGTTACTACGGGTTGATGTGGATGCCTTATTGAACAGTAAAGAAAAGGAACAATTTGGCCCATTCCTAACAAAACTCCTAAATGAAAAAAGGGGGGATGAGTTGGCAGACTTTATTGAACAGATTTCAGAAATATTACCCCAATCCTCCAAAAATCAGTTGTGGGAAAACAACCATTTAAGAATTACTGTTGCAATAAGTAAGCTTTTGGAAGATTATGGGAAGATGCCTACAAAAAATCAAATTTCAGATGAAGCCGGGTTAAGTAGGCAAACTATAAGCAAACATTTGAAAGACTATCAAAGCCATCCCCTGTATGTGGAAGAAATGCGAAAGTTCAAGTTTATGGCCGATAGGGTATTGGCAAAGGTTTATAAAATAGCGGTTTCCAATAGTGATGTGAAAGCGGCAAGGCTTTATTTTGAGGTTTTGGGTTATTTGGGCAACCACTCAGGATTGAATACAACGATCAATACCCAAAACAATTTCATTCAGATCAATCAAACAAAACTAAGTCAGGAAACGATAAAGCATTTAAGCCCGGACCAGTTAACACAAATTGAAGGCATTTTAAAGGCAGTTGAAATGCCTCTTTCTCTTCCAACAGAGGGCTAAAAAAGGGCTTTGAAAGCCTCTTTTGTGCAAAGTTTGTGCAAGCCACAAAAAATAAGAGTTACGTTTTTAGCGTAACTCTTTGATTTTCATTGCTCCCCCTTCTGGACTTGAACCAGAGACCCTCTGATTAACAGTCAGATGCTCTAACCAACTGAGCTAAGGAGGAGTATAACTTGCTAAGTACAAAATTTCCCATAAGGGGCTGCAAAAATAGGGAAAAATGCTTCCTGACAAAATCTCTATTCCAAAAAAATCATAGGGAAACCCAAAATCCTTTGTCTTCCCAACCTACATATATGCCATCTTCCCTTTTTTCAATAGCGTAAGTCTTTAAATAATAATCCTCCCCACTAGTATTTCTACCATTTTTCATATCGAAACGGTAACGGTGAAGAGGACAGGTAACCTGCCCGGCAGGATTAATGCACCCATCAGCCATAATTCCACTGGCATGTGGGCATTTGTGGGCAAAAGCGAATAATTGGCCATTAAACTGTGCAATGGTCACCTTTTTGTCACCCGCTTCTACCAAACACATGTGGTTAGGTTGCCAGTTGATGGATTGTTCACTCTCTGCTATTTTGCGCCAGATCATGGGTAATTTGAGAATTTGAGAATTTGAAAATAAGATAACGGGGTAATAAGGCCATTCATGTTTAAACAACCCCATTTTCAAATTATCGAATCTTCAAATTAATACTGAATCGTCCGGTAAGGATACCGTACCTTATAAATTTCCCGCACTTTTTCAAGGATCATCTCCCGTAAGGCATCAACATTATTTCTTTCCTGGGCCGAAATAAATACAGCGTTATTATCTGTGGCTTCATCCCATTTTTCTTTCAGCTCGCGTAATATTTCCTGTTGCACACTTTCATCCAGCCACTCATCAAAATTCTTTTCCTCATACAAATCCATCTTATTGAAAATGGTAAGTATTGGTTTTTCAAAAGCTTTTAATTCCTGCAATGTCTTATTCACCACGCCAATCTGTTCTTCGTATTGGGGATGCGATATATCTACCACATGCAGTAAAATATCTGCCTCCCTTACTTCATCTAATGTGCTCTTAAAACTCTCTATTAAATGGTGTGGTAATTTGCGTATAAAACCTACCGTATCACTCAATAAAAATGGCGTATTCTCAAATACTACTTTGCGGGTGGTGGTATCGAGCGTGGCAAATAATTTGTTCTCGGCAAACACTTCGGCCTTGCTTAACAAGGTCATTAGGGTACTTTTTCCGACATTGGTATAACCCACCAAAGCTACCCGTATCAGCTCCCCGCGCTCTTTTCGTTGGGTGAAAGCCTGTTTGTCTATATCGTCCAATCTTTTTCTTAGTAACGATATTTTATCTTTTACTATCCGGCGGTCTGTTTCAATTTCTGTTTCACCCGGGCCGCGTGTTCCGATACCGCCGCCCTGTCTTTCTAAGTGTTTCCACATGCCTTTTAACCTTGGAAGCAGGTATTGGTATTGTGCCAGTTCTACCTGCACTTTTGCCTGCGCGGTGCGTGCCCGGCTGGCGAAAATATCCAGTATCAGGTCACTACGGTCAATTGTTTTTACACCGAGTTCTTTTTCTATATTGGAAATCTGTGAGCCGGTTAACTCATCATCAAAAATAACCAGGTGTATATCCCGCCCGTTCAAATAGTTTTTGATCTCTTCCAGTTTCCCTTTTCCTACAAATGTGCGGCTATCGGGATGGGGTAGTTTTTGGGTAAACCGCTTTACGGCAATAACACCGGCCGTCTCTGCCAGAAATGTTAATTCGTCCAGGTATTCTGTAACCTGTTCGCTGGTTTGCTCTTTCTGCACAACACCTACCAATACCGTTTTCTCTTCGCGTTGGATTGTTTGCTTTTTCTCGATCAATGGATAAACTGTTTTGGCAAAGGTAGCCTTTGGGAGGCGTGAATTGTGAGTAGCGAGCAGGGAATTGTGAGTGGAGATAAATAAAAAGTGGTGTGTAGAGAAAAAAATATTTTCCCTACTCACCACTCACGTTTACAATCCGCTGATCGTAATACCCAACGAAAACTTATTCATGGATGGGCCGGTCCCATCTTTTAAAACACCGTTAATCTGGTAGCCTGCATCTATTGAAAAGAAACCCAGGCCCACACGCGCTGTTACTGCCAGCATGGTTCCGTTGAAGAATTTTTTATTACTCTCTTTCGCGATATAAGAAGGGCCATAAATAGAACCACCGTTTCTATTTACAAGGTCTTTGCCCTTTGTATACGATTTTAATAAAGTACCCACTTTTACACCCAACGCCGCTTTCCACGATTTGGCAGGGTTGGCAGGGTCTGAAAAATACCTGAGTTCTACCGGTATTTCAGCATAGATGGTCGTTACCTTGTATTTTTTGTAATGATCTGTACTGTCAACATTGGTAAAGGGCAGTTTAGTGCTGTTTGACTTGAGATCCACCCTGGTATTATTAAAGAAAATATTACTGCTGCCAATACCTATTCCATACGCCACACTTAATTTAGGGTTGGTTTTGAAAGGTTTGTCGAACATAAAATAGAAATTAAAGTGCCGGCTGTAGCCGCCGGTGCGAACACTGTCGGGGCGGTTTGTCCAGCTATCAGCTCCATACTGGATCATAAAATGGTCGCCCGGGCGGTTACTCAGGTCAATTTTAATCGGAGTTTTTTTGGTATCAGTGTTGGTTTGCGCCGAAGCCAAAAAAGTAAACGTTATGCTTAACAGGACAAGTAGTGTTTTTTTCATTTCAATTAGTTAATGGCAATATTGATTGCCGATAGGCCGCAAAAATAATAGAAATGGCTGCATACAAGTGGTTAAAAATTAGTCAAAACAGGATCATTTTTGATTTATGGCAGTAAATTCTCGTTAAAACAGGGGTTAAACTAGTAAAAGGGATGATTTTTTATTGAAGAAACCTGTTTCGTATGAAAATGAATGACTGGTTTTCACAGAAATACGCCCTTGTTTTGGGCTGCTAAAGGCCTCTGTATCTAAACAGAATAGGGATACATCTGTTATATCGGCTTATATTTACAGTCAAACATTACATAAAATAACAGTTATCTATTTTGAATTTTCATGAATTTGGTCTCGATGAGAGAATATTAGAGGGTATTGATTCGATGGGTTATTCAACGGCTACCCCCGTTCAGGAACAGGTGATCATACCCATTCTGCAAGGAAAAGATATTATTGCTTCTGCACAAACAGGTACCGGTAAAACAGCCGCATTTCTATTACCTGTCATGAATAAGATCATAACAGAGCCACACGATGAGCACCTGATCAATGCCATGATCATTGTGCCCACACGTGAACTGGCTGTTCAGATAGCCCAATCCATGGAAGGCTTATCTTATTTTACTTCTGTAAGTTCCATTGCTGTATATGGTGGAAGCGACGGCACTTCATTCACCGCAGAGAAAAAAGCATTGTCTAGTGGTGTTGATGTGGTGATCTGTACCCCAGGCCGCATGATTGCCCATTTGAATATGGGGTATGTAAAAATGCAGGCCTTAAAATATTTAATTCTGGATGAGGCTGACCGTATGCTAGACATGGGTTTTCATGATGATATTATGAAGATCATTTCCTTCCTCCCTAAAAAAAGACAAAACCTGCTTTTCTCGGCTACCATGCCCATGAAGATGCGAGAGCTGGCAAGGAAAATTTTACATCAGCCGGTTGAGATCAATATCGCCGTATCCAAACCACCCGAACAGATTGTGCAGGAAGCCTTTGTTGTATATGAACCGCAAAAAATACCTTTGGTGAAAGATGTTTTGCGGAGAAAAGATTTTCAGAGCGTGATCATTTTCTGTTCTAAAAAACAAAATGTAAAGCAACTGAGTAATGAATTGAAAAGGGCCAATTTTTCCATAGAAGAAATCCATTCAGACCTGGATCAGTCCAAAAGAGAGCAGGTATTACTTGATTTCAGGAATAAAAAATTAAAAATACTGGTAGCTACAGATATCCTTAGCCGAGGTATTGATATTGAAGATATTGACCTGGTGATTAATTATGATGTGCCTAATGATGGGGAGGATTATATCCACCGTATCGGCCGTACCGCAAGGGCAGCAAGTGAAGGAACTGCCTACACATTCATCAGCGAAAAAGAACAGCAGAAATTTTCACAGATAGAAGACTTATTAGGCCACCCGGTTACCAAAGCACAGGTACCCGAGCAATTTGGCGCCACGCCGGCCTATAACCCCAGAGCAGGCCGTTCTTCCGGCGGAAGGGGTAATAGCCATAGTGGTGGAGGCAAATCAAGGCAAAAAAGATAAGAATAAACTTTATTGCATACAACACCGCAATTATACGCGGCAAATTCGCAGATGATTATTTAATCTGCGAATTTGCCGCGTATAATTTGATATAATAAATAGCATATATCAGCACATAATACCTGATAATTTATTCAACTAACAGCCAAAGGTATTCACCCGCTATTTTGTTCGTAATATGGCTTCTTCATAAGTTTCAATTAAATTCATTTTTTAACTCGATGAAAAACTAACGGCTGCTGTACCAAAACTACTCTAAACTCTATGAAAAAAATTTACCTTACTTGCATGGCTGTTGCCATTGCTGCTGCCTTAACGGCGCAACCCGCACCAGTACAAAGTTCAAATGTAGCAGGCGGAGGAATAACAGTTACCAATAGCGTTAGTACTGCCCCTCAATCAGGCGCTTCTGATGCAAAAAATGCAACGTATAATATCCCCTTTAATCCTGAGTCAACGATTACCAGTGAACACGAGGTTACCATTAAAGGGAATAAAGTCCCTTATAAAACAACAGCGGGAATGATGCCTGTTTGGGATGAAGAGGGCAAAATACAGGCCGGTGTATTCTTTACATATTATGAACGGACTGATATAAAAGACCGTGCAGCCAGGCCATTGATTATTTCATTTAACGGCGGCCCCGGTACACCTTCTGTATGGATGGAACTGGGGTATACCGGACCGCGCATCCTTACTATTGATGATGAAGGGTATCCCGTACAACCCTACGGTTTAAGAGACAATCCGCATTCCATTTTAGATGTGGCAGATATTGTTTATGTAGATCCCGTGAATACGGGTTTTTCAAGGCCCATCAATAAGGATATCCCTGCTACAAGATTTTTTGGGGTAAAGGCAGATGTTAAATATTTAGCCGAATGGATCAACACATTCGTATCAAGAATGAACCGTTGGGCATCCCCCAAATATTTAATTGGTGAAAGCTATGGCACGGGAAGGGTCTCCGGACTGGCACTGGAATTACAGAATTCGCACTGGATGTACCTGAACGGGGTAATCCTGGTATCGCCCACCACATTAGGCATTGAAAGGGAAGGCCCTGTTGATGTTGCTTTGCGTCTGCCGTATTATGCAGCCACCGCCTGGTACCATAAGGCACTTGCATCAGACCTGCAAATAAAAGACCTTACTGCCATGCTTCCTGAAGTAGAACAGTTCACAATAAATGAACTGATCCCTGCTATAGCTAAAGGAGGATTTTTAGAGGATACGAAACGAAAAGAAATAGCTGTTAAAATGGCCCGCTATTCCGGACTGCCTGAAAAAGTAATCCTTCAGAACAACCTGGATATTTCGCCCAGCCTTTTCTGGAAAGAATTGCTGCGTGATAAAGGCTTTACAGTTGGCAGACTTGATTCACGGTACAAAGGAATTGACAGGAAAGATGCCGGGGAAAGCCCTGATTTTAATGCGGAACTTACTTCATGGGAACATTCCTTTACACCTGCTATTAATATTTATTTGAGAGATGAACTGAAATATAAAACTGATCTGCGTTATTATATGTTTGGCCCCGTTAGTCCATGGGACCGCACGGGTGATAAATCCGGGGAAAACCTCCGACAGGCCATGGCAGAAAATCCTTATCTGCATGTGCTTATCCAGTCTGGTTATTATGATGGTGCCTGTGATTATTTTAATGCCAAATATAGTATGTGGCAGCTTGACCCCAGCGGTAAAATGAAAGATAGGATGAGCTGGGAAGGTTACCGCAGCGGCCACATGATGTACCTGCGCAAACCCGATCTGGAAACCAGTAACCAAAGCCTGCGCAATTTTATCAGGAAAACATTACCTAAGCCTGGAGAGCCTGCAAAGTATTAATGATGTGTACTTGGGTAAGTAAAGTGGGTTACAGAAAGGAATGACTGAAGATATTAGCATAAATACTATTCATACAAATAGGTATTTCGTACCAGTATCCAGCTGCCATTAGGCTGGGTGGCATTGTAGGTTGAAACAAGATTATTATCGTTTAAAACCTCGATCAAAAACAAGATATTCTGCCAGGTATAACCGGGAAATGCAGCATTGGCAATAAACTTGCCGGCCTCATTTGGTGGTGGGTAAAGAAGGGGCGTTACCTGGATTATTTTTGTACTGCCATCAAGATAAAAATAAGTCCTTTGGTCCGCCAACCTGGGTGTAAGCAAACTACTTGTAGTGTCTACCCATTTTTTATCTGCTTGACCGGCAGGTGCAACAAACCATTCAATCTTTTTAAGCTTCAAACGCTTCCCTTTATTCCATAACAGCGAGGTTAGGGAATCTGCAACTTTTAGTGTTAAGGAAGCCTGTTTTCCACTATTTACCACGAGCGTAAATTTGGAAGCTTGTTTTATCGGCCCGGTATCCAGTACGCCACTGAATGCCACTTTTACACCGTTGAAGGTAACAATGGTGAGGTCATTAGTAGAGGTCACAAACCATTTTGCAGTAGAGCCGGTATTGAAAGCAACCAATGTATCTGAGAGGGTAAAAGATTGAATTTCTCCAGATGGTGGAGATGGTGCTACCGGGGTTTGAGTTGCGGGTGTAAAAGAGTCGGAGTTCTTCGAACAGCCGAATAAAGTAATTATCATTAATAATACAGCAATGCATAATACATTGCCTGAAGAATATCCTAAACTATTTATCTTTTTCATTATCCTGGGTATAGTAAACATTAAAACCGAAAACATAACTGACTTCAAACAGTTTTATTTTTTATAAAAGAAATAGGATATGAATTTTAAATCGTTAAAGGCACACAGTAAAACAGTGTATCTAAACTGATAAGTGCAGACAAGTATTTCATTATCCCTCAAACGATACTGTTCAGGAAAAATAACCTTAGCTCCCAGTGCTATAAGACATTATCATGCTAAAATAGGTATTAGTTAATTAACGGGACTGTTAAAAGCCCGGTTTATGTAACCCGGTAGCAAAAGTTTTAAGGCCTGGCGAGGATTCCTACCATAAAAAGTTCCGGCTGGGTAATATCCCTTAGTGTCTTGGGCAGGCTTGCCAGATTATGTGCGTTGTATAAAAATCACTGCGGCTGTTATCTATCGACTTTCAATAAATCTTTGCATTGCCGCCTTAATTTCAAAATATGAAACCGGAAATGGCCTTACCAGTTCTATGCGGTGACTAAACTTTAGGCCTAAGTCAACATGGCTGAATAAAAGCAATTTCAAAACCTTAATCATCTGGAAAACTTTCAAGTTTTATCAGGTGAAAAATTTGGGCAGTTGTAGGTGTACTGATTCCTGATTTTCCGTTACTAAAGGAACGGACTTATGCAGGCTTTTTCTTTGCTATATCAAGAGTATTGTATCTGATTCCATGAATGAAATGACATCCTCGTATGATACTCGTTGCTATTACTAATCCTGACTGTGGTATCTTGGTATTTCAGGCCTGGAGATAGAAAAATCATTTCAGTTAATTTTAATAAATGAATAGTATGAATCCTAAGGTTGATTTTTATTTCAGTAAAGCCAAAAAGTGGCAGGAAGAAATCAAGAAATTGAGAATGGTCGTTTTTGGCTGTGGGCTGACTGAAGAATTATAGTGGGGTGTTCCTTGTTATATGTTTCACGCCACCTTACTCGGTAGTCAGGAAACCAACATCATTTTAATACATATGTTTAAAGAATACTGCGCGCTTTTGTATTTCAAAGGCGCCCTGTTGCATGATGCCAATGGCATTCTCATCCAACAAACGAAGAATGTTCAGGCTGCGCGCCAGATTCGGTTCACTAATGTTGCGGAAATAGTTGCGATGGAACGCATCCTGAAAGCATATATTTATGAAGCGGTTGAAGTGGAAAAAGCCGATTTGAAAGTAAATCTTTAAAAAACTACAGCATTCATTATTCCCGAAGAATTTAAAAAGAAATTAAATCCAGAGAAGTGTCATTTTCTAGCTGATAAAGTCGCTGAGCTAACCTGTTAAACAAAGAACTTAGTTTCTCATTTTGTTTCATGGTACTATTCTTAATTGACCGTTGTAAATAAGATAAAAGTAACGGATACAAGGACTAATGTTTTCTTTTGTTAGCATTTGTTTGCAGAGAGTTTCACAAAACCGTATTCAACTTGTATGCAAATAAAAAAGCACCTACCCGGAAAAACCGTGTAAGTGCTTGATTTTCAAGTGGGCCCACCTGGGCATGATCCAGGGACCCCCTGATTATGA
>JAYSXR010000102.1:0-5045 GCA_043717145.1 Chitinophagaceae bacterium
AGAACAAAAACTTAATAATAGACCAGTAAGGAAATTTAATTATCAAACACCTAATCAAGTGCTACAAGGAAAAATTGCACTTATTACTTGAACTTACAAGATCCTGTGGGATGAATAATTGCAATTCTTTGCAAACAAGGTAAACATCGGTTGTTAATTTTTCAACGGTTGCTACAATACCATCCGGGCGTTCTTTATCACTCATAATCCTTTTTATGAACCGGTAATTCACTGCGTTATCATTTCCGCAGTAAATATTAAGCGGGCTGTTTTTGATATTATTATCTTTTAAAGCCTGCCGATATCCTTCCAGTCGTTTATTACTGATGGCCAGATAATTTAAAATAGATAGGAGTGCGATCCTTTTACACCCGCATACAATTAAATGCTGTGTGGCTTTTAACCACTTTCAAAATCATCTGTTGTGATCTTGGCTGTATCGATTTCCTCACAAACGCGGTCAAAAAATACTAAGGGAATTTCTTTGGCGTGGAAATCGTATAAATGCTGGTAGCAGGCGGTTTGGGCAGTGAGAGACATTAACACACCATCCACCCTTTGCGTTTTGAAAATCTTTGAGTATGGCCTGCTCTCTCAAAAATTTTCATGAGTTAAGTAGGTTAATACGTGGCAACCTTTCTGTTCAGCAAGGGCTTCAATTCCATTAATGGCAAACGAAAAAAAACTATCGGCTACCTCGGGCAAAACAACGGCAATTGTTTTGCTTTTCCTGCGCCGTAAACTACCGGCATAAGCATTCGGAACGTAATTTAACCTGCTGGCTAATTCCTGTACACGCTGCTTGGTATTTGTACTGATCTCATGACTGTCCCTCAACGCTTTGGAAATGGCGGCAATGGAAAGGTTTAGTTCTTTGGCTAACATTTTAAGGATGATGTTGTCCATGCAGCGAAACGGTTTTATGTAAATTACACAATAAATTTGAGCAATTTACTGAAACGGTTTTAGTAAATTAGTTTACAAAAAACTGAGTTGGGAGCTAATTAAAAATGCATATTTACCAGTACCCAGTTGTTACTGTATCCTGTATTTTTTTCAGACTTATGTATTAAATGCGACTTATCTTACCATGTGAGCCGGATAAAAGGTTGCAGTTATCTTACGAGTCACCCGGTAATTTTTTTGCCAGCGAAAATGCTATATTAAATGAATAGATTGCAAACTGCCGATTACATCGTTTTTTTTGTATATTTTATAGTGGTTAGTGCATATGGATATTATGTGTACCACAAAAAAAAATCAGCTATAACAAGTTCTACCGATTTCTTTCTGGCCGAAGGATCCCTTACCTGGTGGGCCATTGGTGCATCACTTATAGCTTCAAATATTTCAGCGGAACACTTTATCGGAATGTCGGGTTCCGGGTTTGCATTAGGGCTGGCCATTTCTACCTATGAATGGATGGCTGCTGCAACTTTGATCATTGTAGCAATTTTTATTATTCCTGTTTATCTGAACAACCGGATTTTTACCATGCCTCAATTTTTATCGAAGCGCTATAATGATAAAGTAAGCACCATTATGGCTGTTTTTTGGTTATTGGTGTATGTATTTGTTAACCTGACTTCTATCATTTATCTCGGGGCTTTGGCCATTTCATCGATATCCAATATCAGTTTTGAATGGAGTATTGTAGGGCTTAGTTTATTCGCAGTCATCGTAACACTGGGCGGGATGAAAGTGATTGGTTACACCGATGTAATACAGGTATTTGTTTTAATAGTAGGAGGGCTTGTTACCACTTACCTCGCCATATCTCTGCTTTCAGAAAAATTCGGATATGGAGGAGATATCCTTAAAGGGCTGTCTGTATTACAAAAAGAAGCGCCTGGTCATTTTCATATGATTTTCGATTCCTCACACAAGTATTACCCGGAACTACCAGGGATATCTGTGTTAATCGGAGGTATGCTTATAAATAACCTAGCTTATTGGGGCTGCAACCAGTACATTGTTCAACGTGCTTTGGGGGCAGACCTGAAAACTGCACGAAAAGGGATATTGTTTGCAGCTTTCTTAAAACTATTGATACCGGTAATAGCTGTATTACCCGGGATTGCCATGTATGTATTGCACCAAAAAGGCATGTTTCAGCAGGAGATGGCCGATTCAATGGGTGCCATTAAACCCGATCATGCATATCCTACTTTAATGAATTTATTACCTGCAGGTTTAAAAGGGGTGGCATTTGCCGCACTCACCGCTGCTATCGTAGCTTCACTTGCCGGCAAGGCAAATAGTATTTCTACTATTTTCTCATTGGATATTTATCGAAAATATTTTAATCAAGAAGCTTCTGAAACAAAATTAGTTCAGATAGGCAGATGGGCCGTCATAATTGCCATGCTGGTAGCGGCTATCGTAACGCCGGCATTACGGTCGCTGGACCAGGCATACCAGTTTATCCAGGAATACGTTGGATTTATCTCCCCAGGTGTATTGGCTATATTCCTGCTCGGGTTCTTCTGGAAACGTACAACCGCTTCTGCTGCAATGGCCGGGGCCTTATTAACCATTCCTATTTCCACCATACTTAAATTTCTTCCTTCCTGGACAAATGGAGCTTTCCCTGATTATCCTTTTTTAGACAGGATGTCTATCACTTTTGGGATGATTGTACTTACCATGATTATCATAAGTATTACGAACCCTGCAAAAGAAAATGATACCCATGCCATAGAAATAAATACATCGATGTTTCAGATATCTAACGGGTTTATTATAGGTTCAGTAATTATCTGCGGCATACTGGCAGCTTTATATACTGTTTTCTGGTAGCAGTAAATCCGTACATTATTATGAACAGGCATATTACTGGTCATATAATTGCATGTAAGCTGAATTCTTAGGTTCTTCCGATATGTTTACTTTAACGGTTAAGTAAAAAAATATCGGTGAAAGAATTGAAATACTTTTTAACAAATCCATTTTAGTTCTGTCAATCTTTACAAAAACCTAATCGCTTGCTATACTGCCAAAGTTAGCTATAGGAGCTGCTGAAACTACAACACCCCTTATAAACCCGGACGAATGGGAATTAGATGTATTACAACGATATCCTGATCCATCCTCTATTAACCCGGATAAAGCCACAGAAGAATTCAGGAATTACCAGGAACCGGCAAGGGATACTGTAAAGGAATTCTATCGCCTCAATTACAAATACCAGACCTACGACTTTGTGCGGCAGAAAAAAGCAATATTTTAAAATTTGATAAAAAGAAAATGCCTATTGGAAAGCTTTAGATTTCTTAAATTAACTGGTGGATGATTCAGACCCGGATACAGATCTGGACCAGATGCAACACCTGCCGCAAACTTCAGAAGCCATCAGAAATGATGGGCACCCAGACTGGATGGTATTGGTGGGTTTAATACATGATATGGGAAAAGTATTGTGCCTGTTTGGAGAACCCCAATGGGCAGTGGAAGGAGATACCTTTGCCGTAGGCTGTGATTTTTCGCATAAAATCGTGTACCCCGAATTTTTCGAGAACAATCCTGATTCACAAAATAAAATATATAGTAAAAAATACGGGGTGTATGAACCTAACTGCGGATTAAAAAATGTACACCTTTCCTGGGGACATGATGAGTACGTGTATCACATGATGAAAGATTATCTGCCCGAAGAAGGATTGTATATGTTGCGTTACCATTCTTTCTACTCACAGCACCGTGAGAGTGCATACGACCATCTGATGGATGCGCATGATTATGAAATGTTCAAATGGGTTGGCCTGTTTAATCCATATGATCTGTATTCAAAAAATCCACATCAAAAAAGCTGGGAAGATTTGAAACCGTATTATACAAGTCTGGTTGCAAAATACCTCCCTGCCTCGCTTAAGTTTTAATGGTAAGGTAACATTGCGTTGCCGATAGATAAATATTGAATAAATATTTTTGTGATAATGGGAATAAATTAGAATCAAAATATCGTATAGAAAAATATGAGTTTAATAAAACTTTAGTAAGCGGAAGAAATTTTGGTGGACATGATATTGTAATTCTCCGGCTGGCAGATGTTTATTTAATGGGCGCCGAAGCGAAACTCAGAAAAGGTGATGCTACTTCTGCTGCCGCAGCACTGGCCGATGTAAATATAGTAAGGGCTTCCCGCACAGTTACAAAACCCGCACCACCATTGCCTTCTGTATCACTTGATCTTCTATTCCGCGAAAGAGGATTTGAGTTTTACTGGGAAATGGTTAGGCGTTCTGATATGATACGGTTTTGAAAATATGAAGGCATATGGACAGAAAAAACAAATACGGATAAACAAAAAAAAATTTTTCCCATTCCGCAAACAGCGATTGATGGGGCCTCTAACTTGCCGGGCTATCTAAGCCAGAACCCGGGATACTAAAGGTTTGATTTAGAAGAATAAAGAGGCTGTTATAAATAATGAGACAGCCTTTTTTATTTCTTCATGTTGCGTATTCAAAAAAAATGAAACGAAAATATAATAGGCAGGTAGAACAGGATGATTATATAATTGAACCTGTTTTTCTTTGAGATCCAGACTACAGGATAAAAGCAATAAATTGCCATCACTCGCTGAAAGGCTGCCAAAGAAAAAATTATTTATTATTGTATTATTGACACCTATAATGCCCTTTATAGTATCAATGAGAATCTCTTGTTACCTCGCTGCCTGAGCTTCCTTTTAAAAAGCTTAGGTCGGCACCAAGGTTTGCCTGTTCTACCGTGTTAACATATAAACTTACGTATCCCCTGTTGGTAACAGGTGCCGGTAATTGCCAGGCCTGTTTTCTTTTTTGCAATTCTTCGGCGGTGATATCAATGTTAAGGCTGCGGTTGGCAATATCAAGCATAACTATATCGCCGGTTTGTATAAGTGCGAAATTACCACCGGCTGCTGCTTCGGGACAAACATGTAATACCACGGTGCCGAATCCGGTACCACTCATTCTTCCATCAGAAATCCGTACCATATCAGTAACGCCTTTTTCCAATAATTTTTTAGGCAGGCCCATATTGCCTACTTCCGGCATGCCGGG
>JAYSXR010000103.1:0-5033 GCA_043717145.1 Chitinophagaceae bacterium
TGATTTCACTTTATCAACTCCAATAAATTGCAGGTAATTTCTTTCCATGGCTTATTCAGATCAATAGTATTCACGGACATCTTATGATTACCGATAAAATAAGATTCAGAAATATCATATTCCACTACCGGATAAAGTAAAATTCCTTCACAGATATTGTTTTTAGAATGGTTTGTTTTAGTTTCTATATTTCTAAGATATGAGTAAAGTTGATATAGGTTATGAGACTTGAATTTCTCTGTGTCATATCGTACACTTAATGCCTCTGTATAATATTTTGTTTCAATTATTAATTTTCGGCTTTCTGATTCAAGTGTAATATCCGTTTGCATCTTCGGAAGAAATCCTTTGTTGCTTCCGTTAAGTGCTTCAGCATCCCAATCAATATCCTCACGTCTTACGAGGAATTCGTGCTGTTCTTTTTTATAAAAATTCCTGACAAAAGACTCAAATAATGCTGCCATTGCTTTTTCATTTCTTACAAAATCTTTGAAATGATAATTACCTGCTGTTTCATCTAAAACCGTATTCTCTACGATAAGTTTGCAAATTTTTAGAAGGAAATCATAAAAAGAATTGTTTCGATGAATTTTTACCCTGGAGAATAGAGTTAGCTCCGGCTCTATATCGTCAACGTTTGGAAATTTCCAATAGTTAGCCTTTAGCTGACTTTTGATCTCCTTATCCACGCCTTTCACTTTGCTCAACCGCTTAAGAGTAGCCTTCAACAATTGGTTTGTCAAAATGTTTACCTCATATTCGTCAAACTCGCAAATAGCTCTGCCTTGTCTGAATAGATTTTTATTTAAGGATTCCTTAAAGTCTATCTTCCCTTTTATTCCTGCATATTCTTCAGATACACGAACGTAATTATGTTCCAAGCCTCTTTTGAAAAGTTGGTTGCATCCATTGTTCAATACACGTGCAAATAGTTCAGGAATGTTATTGTAATCTGAATTTCCAATACCTATCCGCTCAGCTTCCTCTAATTTATCCCAGGCGTAGCATAGCAAATAATAAATATTGAGAATTGGAATTTTCATTAATTAAGAAAAAGTTTAGCAATCTCTGATTTCGCCTTTTCTTCATTATCAAACCAATATTCATTTAGTAAGGCTGTCAACTCATTCCTTACAATACGATGGTACCATTCAATGTCACCACTATCTTTAGGAATGTTGCAAAAATAGCTATGGCCTATTTTGAAGCCGGTACCGAGATCTTTATCCTCTCCTATAATATGATTTAGTTTTTCAAGTTTATCACATATACCTGCTATTACCTTTTCATTTACCCGCTTAATGAGCAGCTCATCTCTAAATTTTTTATTGTAACTCGGGGCAATAGGAATAAAAGCAAATCGCCTGCGCAAGGCATAATCCACCACAGCAAGTGAACGGTCGGCAGTATTCATTGTACCGATTATATAAACATTGGCAGGAATGTAAAACCTGTTTTCATTTAAAGCAGAATAGGTTAGTGAAACCGCATTTTCAGGGCCTCTTTTATCAGCCTCTATTAATAACATAAGCTCACCGAATATCTTACTGAGGTTTCCGCGGTTTATTTCATCAATAATAAAAAAGTATTTGTTGCTCTGGTCTGCTTGTGCCCGTTTACAAAAACGATAAAACACCCCATTCTCCAGTTTGAAGTTACCGCCATCTTTTGGCCTGTATCCTTGTATGAAATCCTCGTAAGAGTAGCTTTGATGAAACTGTATCATCTCGATTTTTGTATCATCCTTAGCCTCCATCATGAGGTATGCGATCCTTTTCGCCATAAAGGTTTTACCTACACCGGGAGCACCTTGCAGAATGATATTCTTTTTATATTCCAGGCTTTGAATGATGTTATCTATACCTTCTTTATCCATGAAAATATCCCGCTCAGCATCTGCTATATTATATTCAGGAGTTCCTGTTTCTAAGACTAAATCTTTATCTACAATAGCATGGTATTCTTCCTTTGTCAATTTAAAAAGGCTTCCCTGGTTGAATTTCACAACCTCTGCATCCGCCAGTGAAGGCATGTTCTTGATTGTGTCATAAGAAATAGGTGTAGGAAGGAACTTTTGAATTTTAAAAGCTATTTTTTCCAAGCCGTCATCTTCATCTATGAATGCTCCCTTAGTTATCTCATATATGGCTATTACTTTTTTCGTTGGCGAGGTTTCATAACCGATAACCAGATCTCCCGGTTTTATGCTTTGAAAATATTCAAACTTATTGCGCTTATTGCCTCTTTCATTGTGCGTGGTATATTCCTGCTCATCCCCTACTTGGAAATCTTCAATTCGCCAAAACTTTGGATTGGCATTCAACCAATAATATTCGATCTTAGCTGCATCTACGGTAGCAGCCTGCTCTATTCCGATTAATCGTTTAAGGCGGTCAACGTAATCCGGGTATTTGGTTATGTCAGTCAAGGTCTTTGTAACAATCTGATGCAATGTTTCTTCCCAAGTACCTCTTTTCTTCCATTCCACCTCCCTTATATGTTGATAGTTCGCTCTGGAAGTCTCATGATAATATTCTCCTGTAATTATACCGTAGCCAATATATTCATCAATCCCTTTTTTAGCAATAACAATATCCCCCGGCTTCATTTCTTTAGTAAACTGCCACAAGCATAAGGAATTATTACTTTGGCTTTTACCTGCCTCAGGGTATATCTCAAGCAAATCGCTTTTTATTTCATCCCTGCTTTGATAAAGGGAAAGATCTTTTAATTTTTCCCATCCAATGCCAATTACGCCCGTAGAATAAAACTCATCCCACATATAAGCTCCTTCCCCCGGTGCTAATAACCAATAACGTTTGCCTGTATAACTAACTTCGGAATCATTGAGTATATTTTCAGAGTCGTCCACCTCCGTAGCAGTGGTCAGTGTCAGGTATAAGATATCCTGCGCAAGGATCATGTTATTTATATCTGTGTAACAACTTTCATCAAGGCGATTATTCTTTTCCTCTGTTACCTCAACATGGTTTTGTAAATAACCAAGTAATTTATCTATTAGTTCATAATAGTGAAATATTTTTTGCCCGGCCTGTTTGGGCTTTATTCCAAATCCTTTACTTAACGGGCTGTAAAAAGAATCTTTAAACAACGTATACTTTTCTGGATATCTGAAAGTTAATAGTGTTGCTATGGTACGCTCATCCTGATAGGTATTTTTTCCATGATCAGCCAGGCTGAAATAAAGAGCTTCGAAGTCTGCGATATAAGCAGGTATGCGTTTTTCCAAGGAAACTGTTTCGTCAAATAAATTTAAAAGAAGCTTTTCAAATTCGGCAGGCTTATCTTTTGTTGCATGCTTCATTACGGCAAACCCTAAAGGATAAATGAGATTCCTGAAATCAACTGTCGTGAAAAAATCTTTAAACGATATCAATCCTGCCTCATACCTCGACCAGCCTTCTTGAAATTTTTTGATTAATCTCCATTTATACACTTCCCTCAGTTTGATTGCTTCCGGAATTAACTTGTATCGGGATAAGATCAGATCAAAACTTACGGGCCTGTAAGAAACTTTTAAAGTGGTATTGGCATAAATTTTCAATATTAGCTCACCGGGAATACTAGTTTTTACTGCCGGAGTAGATTCAATAAAGCTTCTTAGGTCCCTAAAAACAGCACTGTCTTTATAATGCTCAACAACCCCGGCCCATACTATCAGTTTGCCGTTATATCCTGAACTTTCTCTTTTCCCAAAAGAAACTTCTAATTCTGAAACATCCATTTCAAATTCGGCCGGTTGCAAAGGATCAATCTTTGCAGCAATTTCTTTAAGAGTATTTTTCCAAAAATCAGTATAAATATTCATGAGAGTAAATTCATTTATAGATCATTAAAATTATTGGGTTCAATCCTGAACTCTTTTGCATTTCCAACGACCTTAATTTTGTCCGGCCATATATGGAGTTTCCAATGATCTCCTTCCTTTTCATTGTAAACCATTGAGTCTCCTGTAAGATATTTTTCCAGTGTGCTAAAATGCATATAATATACACTAGCTCCTTCTAAGCGAAATGCAAGTATGCAGTAATCAAAACCTTGAAATCGTGATATCTGTGTTTCGGTTAAGTCAATCCACCCATATCCCTTCTGATGTAGTTTCGATTGGGGGCTACACAATATAAATTTTTTCTTGTTGCTAAGATTACCCTCAAAGAAAATTCGTGTTCCTTTCACAGGTTCTAGTGTTGTCTGGAAATATTTTTCGATTTCAGCAACTATTATATCTATGTTTGGGATTGTCATTTTTGAAGATCTATATCCATTTTCATTATAATTTTATTTTACCTCTTTGCTAACGTTGCTATTATCGCCCTAAAACTCTCCAGCCCAGCTTCTAAATTTTCAACAATATCAAGCGCCAATTCATCAGGGTCGGGTAGGTTATCAAGGTCTGCGAGCGATTTATCTTTTAGCCATGTAATATCCAGCGATGTTTTATCTCTGGCAACAATCTCCGCATAAGTAAACTTTCTCCAGCGCCCTTCCGGGTTGCTGGCTGCATCAAAAGTTTCTTTTCTTTTGTTTCGGTTCGTTGGGTTATAGCAGGTGATAAAATCTGAGAGGTCAGCAAGTTTTAGTGGATTCTTTTTTAATGTATAGTGCACATTGGTGCGGTAATCGTATACCCATACTTCTTTTGTCCATGGGTCTTTGCTGCTTGGTTTGCCATCCCAAAAAAGTACATTCGCTTTTACACCATTTGCATAAAATATACCGGTGGGCAGGCGCAGAATAGTATGCAGGTTGGTAGTTTCCAAAAGCTTTTTACGCACCGTTTCACCCGCACCACCTTCAAACAAAACATTATCCGGCAGCACGACTGCAGCCATGCCCGTTGTTTTAAGCATGCTCTTTATATGCTGCACAAAGTTTAGCTGCTTGTTGCTGGTGGTTACCCAAAAATCCTGACGATTATAAGTAAGGTCTTCCTTTTCCTGCTCGCCTTCTTCGTTGGTAAAAGTCATGCTGCTTTTTTTACCAAAGGGTGGGTTAGCCAGCACATAATCGTA
>JAYSXR010000104.1:0-5020 GCA_043717145.1 Chitinophagaceae bacterium
CACAAAAGACATTTATGTGATTGTAACCCGGCCCGATGGTAAAGTAATCACAGAAGGCGGTTCATTTACTGCACGTGAAGAAGGTGATAAGGCCTTTACCAGTAAAGTAAGTGTCAACTATGAACAAGGCAAACAAGTGCCAGTAAATTTCGATTGGAGGCAAGCAGAAAAATACCTGGAAGGCGATTATAAAATCGAGATTTATAACAATGGCTTTAAAATAGGACAGGGTGTAAAAACACTAAAGAAAGGCGGATTATTCAGCTAATAAACGCGGTTTATTTTTTAAAAAAGCAGTCATACCCATGACTGCTTTTTTTATGATGCTTAACGACGACGTAAATACATAAATTAAAGAATTAAATTTACCTTCCGACTTAATCTCAGTATCAAGTATCAAGCATCCAGAAAATCGTTAATCCTAAATCTACACAGCATGCTACCCCAATGGTTTAACTGGAGAATCATTTTAATCGGCATAGCCATCATCCTGGTGAGTGGAACTATTTTTTATTCTCAATACGTTTCCGGTAAAATTGCAAGGGAAGAAAGAAAAAATGTAGAAGCATGGGTGGAAGCGCAACGCACCATCCTAAACTCATCTGATAGTGCCAGCATCAACCTGGCTACCAAAATTTCTACAGAGAATAACCAGATTCCCATTATTGAAACCAATGAAAAAGACAGCATCACCGGTAATTACCTGAACCTAGATACTGTAAAAGTAAAAGCAGAAAAAACATACCTAAGTAACAAGCTGGCTGATTTTAAAAGATATAACCATAAGCCTATCATATTGGTATTAAAAGAAAGCCCTTATACAGCCAACCGGTATTATTATGGCGAAAGCCAGTTGCTAAAAGAAGTAAAGCTTTATCCAATCGTGCAATTGATTATAGTAGCCCTTTTTATAACGATTGCCATTGTAGCATTACAAACATCTTACCGCAGTGCACAAAACCAGTTATGGGCATCAATGGCCAAAGAAACAGCTCACCAGTTAGGTACTCCCGTATCCAGTTTACAGGGCTGGCTGGAAATTTTAAAAGAACAGGAAGCCAATGCGGCTATAGTGCCGGAAATTGCCAAAGATGTAAACCGTTTATTGCTGATAACCGACAGGTTTGGAAAAATAGGAAGCGAGCCCCAACTGGAATGGAGAAAACCCGTAGAACAGATCCACTTTATGCTGGACTATATGAAGAAAAGAACCGGCGGCCAGGTGAATTTTATTTTTGATGATTCTATCCTGCAAAATATTACTACTTTACTCTCTCCTCCATTATTCGATTGGGTATTGGAAAACCTGATTAAAAATGCCTTAGATGCGATAGAAGGTAATGGCACCATAAGTATTACAACATCAATTACAGCTGAAGAAATATTCATAGATGTAACAGATACAGGCAAGGGCATTGCAAAAAATCATATAAATAATGTTTTTAAGCCCGGTTTTACAACAAAAAAACGTGGATGGGGATTAGGACTTTCGCTCAGTAAGCGGATTATAGAGCAGTATCACAAAGGGAAACTCTTTGTAAAATGGAGTGAGCAGGGTAAGGGTACTACATTCAGAATTATTCTGCCGCTTCAGGCTTTGCCGCTCGCTGATTCGCTGTAAGGTCACCAAATCAACTCATCGCAGCACACCATTGATGCAAGGATTGTTTTGTGGCAGATTCTACATACAGGTTTACCTCGCTGCATAAGCTCAATAATTCCGTTTCTGCACTGGATAAGTCTGCATTACCTACAGATTCGCCAATCAGCCGGAAACAACTGTGCATCCTTGATAATTTCTCATCCGTTAAATGATCAAAAGCATGTTGTTGCATCAATTGTCCCGTTGCATTCACCAGTAATTCGTACTATGTCGTTTTCATATCCGATGTTTTATGTTAGCGATTACATAATAAGACAACAAAAAGTTGCAAAACGTTTATTAGGGAATTGTTAACGGTCAAGAAAGGTGGATTAAATTGGGACACCCAGTCATAAACCGTAGGTTACCTTTTTAGCTATCATTCGATTTTATATTTTAATAAGCAGATTACCCAATTTTTGATGATTATCAATGATTAGATATATAATAATGCTAAGTATTGCTGCAAAAAAACACCAGACAGACAGGATATGGGACTGGTAAAATAAAGCAGAAAAAAGCAGTGATGCAGTAAAGCAAAAACCCAATAACCACATACGTTTGATACTTGATATAAAACAAGGTACAATGGTTACCAACCCATAAACAATATTGGTAATAATCAGGTATGTCTTCGGATATTCAAAAAGATACTGAATATGGTGACCGTTTATTTCTGCCCCAACCGGCGCTAACAGCATGTAATACAATTCACTACCCGATAAGACAATAGCTACACAAAAAAGTACAGCTAATATTTTTTTCCGCACAATGCGGCTTTCCATTAGCCAGGCAGATAAGGTTATCCAGAATGGCCATACAATGTGGGCAAAAAACATAAACACATATATAGGTATTGATTGCCATCGGGCATATTCAGGATGTTGTAATGTTACCCATACAAAACCTTCACTGATCTGTTGAATAGCAAATAAAACAGGAATAAAGGCGAACACAAGGTGTAAGGGGTTACGGGTAATTTTCAGTGTAACTACGCCAATGGCAGCAAGCACTATTCCCGAACCAAAACTGGCAGCTTCTGAAAAACACATATCCTATCTTTTATAAATGATTAGCTTTTTTTACCGAGCCTCCGCTATTCACATTAATATCATATATCAACCCTTCGGTTTTAAAACGAATGTATCCACCACTAGCATCTCAGGCTGAAATTTCTACTTTTTAGCTACTGTTAATGAGTGGGCTGTAAAAAAGGCGACAAATGAAATAAATATTTTATCAACATTTATTTTAGCCTGAACCGGGCAAGAAAAAATATGTTGTAAACTAACCGGTAAACTTTCCCCGTGTATCTCTGCGTATTCTGAATCTTTGTGTTGGAAAAAATTACCAGCGCCTTTGTGTTGCTCTTTTCACACAGAGAATTACTTTAGTACAATGGCACTCAATGCAGGTAAGTGTACTTTTAATTTATAACATTTAGAATCCTTATCAACCAATTCGGCGGTGATAGATGGATTATATACATCACCTGTTCCCCAGAATTCTTTACAGTCGCTGTTAAATACTTCAACCCATTTGCCTTTGCCGTGCACGTATATTTCCCAATCATTTCTAACTACCGGCGTTACGTTCATTATGATTAGCATATCATTTTTTTCTTTCTTGCCTTTTCGGGCGTACACCAGTACCGATTCGCTACGGTGGTTTAGGTCAACCCATTCAAACCCCCCTGGCTCGAATTGTTTTTCATACAAGGCAGGCTCTGAGCGGTAGAGGGCATTCAGTTTTTTAATACACTGCTTCATACCACTATGGCCAGGAAACTGTAATAATTCCCATTGTAATTCACTTTTATAGTTCCATTCGCAGGTAGCAGCAATTTCATCCCCCATAAATAATAGTTTGGCACCGGGATGTGTAAACATATAGGTGTATAATATGCGCAGGTTGGCAAATTTCTGCCATTCATCGCCAGGCATTTTATACAACATGGGACTTTTGCCATGTACCACTTCATCATGACTTAAAGGCAGCATAAAATTTTCATCATAGAAATACATCATACTGAAGGAAAACTTATCCTGATGAAACTGACGGAAAAGCGGATCCATTTTAAAATAGTCCAGTGTATCATGCATCCAGCCCATCATCCATTTCATGCCAAAGCCCAATCCATCTTCAAAAGTGGGTTTACTTATTTTGGGCCAATCGGTAGCTTCTTCTGCAATGGTTTGAATATCTGGGAAATCGCGGTAAAGGGTTTCATTCAGGTCTTTAATAAAAGCAATGGCTTCTAAATTTCCATTGCCGCCATATTCATTGGGTTCCCATTGGCTGGCATTACGGCTATAATCCAAACGTAGCATTGAACTTACGGCATCTACACGAATTCCGTCTGTATGAAACTGATCGCACCAGAAACGTGCACTGCTGATGAGAAATGATTTTACTTCACCTCGCTTATAATTAAATATATAAGAGTTCCAGTCGGGGTGATAGCCTTTACGCATATCAGCATACTCATAGGTATGCGTTCCATCAAACATAAATAATCCATGTGCATCGTAGGGGAAATGAGAAGGCACCCAATCCAAGATCACACCAATACCTGCCTGGTGAAAAGCGTCTACCATCGCCGCATATTCCTGAGGTGTACCAAAACGCGAAGTTGGTGCAAAATAACCTGTGCCTTGGTAGCCCCAGCTGCCATCAAATGGATGTTCCATTACCGGCATGAATTCTACATGCGTAAAACCCATTTCTTTTACATAAGGAACCAGCCGTTCAGTAATCTGCTGATAAGTGTTATAAACTTCTTCGTCATTTTTATCGGGCCTCATCCAGCTGGCCAGGTGTACCTCGTAAACAGAATAGGGTGAGGTAATGGCATTATGCTTTTTTCTGGTGGCCATCCATTCTGCATCATTCCATTCATACTTAGTTTGCCAAGTGATGGAAGCGGTATGTGGCCTTTTTTCCCAGAAATGCGCAAAGGGATCGCCCTTGTCTAATTTAATTCCTTTATATCCATGAATATGGTATTTATATACTTCACCGGCCTGCAGTTTAGGAATAAATCCTTCCCATATTCCAGAATTATCCTGACGCACTTTTAGTGGATGCGACTCTTTATTCCATTCATTAAAATAGCCTATCACTGCAACAAATGTGGCATTGGGTGCCCAAACAGCAAAGTAGGTTCCGGAAGTATTGAGCACTTCCAATTGTTTGTTACCAAAAAAATTATAAAGGCTGTAGTGGGTTCCTTTTTGAAAATTTCTGACATCTTCATCAGCAAACAATGAATAATTCCATACCGGTTGTTCAGTGTCTACAAAATGTTCCTCTTCATATTTTTTTACTGCACCCTTTCCAACCTTTTCTGTTTGTGCAGCTCTTTTAGGGGTAGTATTT
>JAYSXR010000105.1:0-5016 GCA_043717145.1 Chitinophagaceae bacterium
CAGCCCGAAAAATAAAAAAGCTGCCAGGCGCGAACTTTTGTCCGCTACCTGCAATTTTAAAAGCAATAACCTGTCCTGCAGGTATTGTTCTACTGCTTCTTTTGACCCGGCAAAAAAATCAGTTTGCGGTTCTTCCATACTATTTACATTAAGGGGCCTATTGTTTAAATGTTTGTTCCAGCTCTCCCATAAAGGATATGCCTTTTTCCCAAAGATCGTTTACTGTTTTATCAATATCCTGCATTTTTATTTTCAGGTCATTCTGCAGTTTCTCTGATCCTTCCTCTATATCGTTCAACAGTTGTTTGCCTTTCTCTGTTTTTAAAAACAAAACCAGCGCGGCACCTGCGGCTGCGCCGATGGCAATTCCTGCGATTAATTTATAGCTGCTCATGATTATCGTTTATTATTATTGATCAAAGTTGTTGCCATAACAATGCCGCTAATACACCACCAATCATCGGACCGGCAACAGGTATCCAGCTATAACCCCAATCGCTGCCACTTTTGCCTTTTATGGGAAGTATTGCATGCATGATTCGCGGGCCAAGGTCCCGGGCGGGATTGATGGCATAGCCCGTGGGGCCACCCATACTCAATCCTATCCCCAATACCAATAAAGCTACCGGTAAGGCATCTAATGAACCTAAGGAATTTTGAGATTTGGTAATGAATAATATGGCCAGTACAAACACAAAAGTTCCGATAATTTCAGAAAGGATATTATCTATTGGATTGTTTATAGATGGAGAGGTACAGAACACGCCCAATTTTGTAGCCGCATCTTCTGTGGCATTAAAATGCTGGCGGTAGGTTACCCACATGATTAATGCACCAAGCATGGCACCTAACAATTGCGCCGCGAGATAGGTGGGCACCAATGCCCATTCGAATTTACCTATAGTTGCCAATGCAATGGTAACCGCAGGGTTCAGGTGGGCGCCGCTTGCAGCCGCCGTTACATACACACCTACAAATACTGCGATGGCCCAACCAAAAGTAATCGCTATCAATCCCCCGTTCTGGCCCTTGGTTTTATGCAGGATCACATTTGCCACCACGCCATCACCAAGAATAATTAATAAGGCTGTTCCGGTTAATTCAGAAACAAAGGGTGTCATAAAGCAATGGTTATGGGTTCGAAGAGATATTGAAGTTAAGGAAGTAAATACTGTTTAGCAAGCTCTTTAAATGCAGACAGTTGTTCACCTTTCCAGGTTGTCCCTTTTTTCAATTCAACCGCCATTAGTTCAGCTACCAATGCTGCCGATTCGAGTGCCACACGGGTATCTAAAAATAACAGGCGTGTTCTTCTGGCCAAAACATCTTCTACCGTAACGGCCATTTCATAGCGAACGGCATAAATGATTTCTGCTTTTGTATACGGGTAATCAGAATGAATGGCCGCTGCCAGCGTTGGATCTTGTAAGATCAAATCGGCCATTATCTTTGTTTTTTCAACCGTGTTGCCGATTGGTAAGGTCCTGGTTTTACATTCTCTTTTTTCCTGCTTCGACATAAAGGCTGCGTTTTCAACCGCATCTTCCGCCATTTTCCGGTAAGTGGTCCATTTGCCACCGGTAACCGTTACCAATCCTGTTGGGGATACGATCAGCGTATGATCCCGCGACAGTAAAGCGGTACGCTTGGTGCCTTTTATTTTTACAAGCGGGCGTAACCCTACAAAAACACTTTTTACATCGCTGCGCAAAATAGTATGGATGCAATAGCGGTTGATATGTTTTAAAATAAAAGCAATCTCTTCTTCCAAAGGTTTGGGTTCAATTACAGCAGTTTCTACAGGCGTATCGGTTGTGCCTAATACTACTTTGTCGTGCCAGGGCACGGCAAACAATACCCTTCCATCATCTGTTTTAGGGATCATCATTGCATCGGTTCCGGGAAAAAATGCAGTCTCCACCACCAGGTGTATGCCTTGTGAAGGTGATACCAGATCGTGCCTTGCCGCATCATCCATTTGCAGGATGGTATCCGTAAATACACCGGTTGCATTGATAACTGATTTGGCATGAGCCGTATACGCTATACCCGTGATGGTGTCTTTTAATTGTACACCACTGATTTTCCCGTTTTCTTTTACAAAACCACCGGCCTTGCAATAATTAATTACAGTGGCCCCATGTTTCGCAGCGGTAACAGCTAACTCTATGCATAAACGGCTATCATCAAACTGCCCGTCGAAATATAAAATACCTCCGGTTAATTTTGAAGGATTGATGGCCGGAAGGTGCGCGATGGTTTGTTTTTTAGACAATACCTGTGTTTTGCCCAGCGATAGTTTTCCGGAAAGCACATCGTATATTTTTAAGCCGATGGCATAATACCATTTTTCCCACCAGCTGAATACCGGCACAATAAACTTTTGGATAGAAGTAAGGTGAGGTGCATTCTGTAAAAGGTATCCCCGCTCACGCAACGCCTCTCTTACTAATTTGATATTACCCTGCTCCAGGTACCGAACACCGCCATGCACCAGTTTGGTAGAACGGCTGGATGTGCCTTTGGCAAAATCATACTGTTCAACCAGTAATGTTTTATAACCACGTGTGGCAGCATCTACTGCTGCACCCAAACCGGTGGCACCACCACCAATAATGACCATATCCCATTGCTGCCTTTGTGTCAACTGCTGCAGCATAACCTCTCTGTTCATTTCTATGTCTGTAAATTTTTATGGGCTATGTACAAGTAAACTTCTTAGAAACTGTTTGATTTATTTAATCTTTATGCGCGAGGCATTTTATAATCCAAATAGCAGGCAATAAGAAGTTTGAATTTATTAACTCAAACTTCTAATTAACTGATACTCCAGCTAACAGCCGTATTCACTGCGCGTTTCCAGCCATCGGATAATTCTTTTCTTTTTGCATCCGTCATGATGGGTGAAAAGGTTGTTTCCATCTGCCATTGTTGTTGAATATCATCAGTACTGCTCCAGTAACCAACCGCTAGGCCTGCAAGGTATGCGGCACCCAAAGCGGTGGTTTCAACTACGGTAGGCCGGATAACTTTTGTATTGAGCAAATCGCTTTGAAATTGCATAAGCAGGTTATTGGCTGTGGCACCACCATCTACCCGCAATTCTTTAATAGCAATACCGGCATCAGCTTCCATGGCTTTCAGTACGTCCATGGTTTGGTAAGCAATACTGTCTAATGCTGCCCGCGCAAAATGTGCCCCGGTTGTACCACGGGTAATACCTACAATGGTACCACGCGCATGCTGGTTCCAATAAGGCGCACCGAGGCCTGCGAATGCCGGTACGACATATACACCGTCGCTGCTGTTAACTTCAGCAGCTAATGTTTCTACTTCGGCTGATGTGCGGATAATTTTTAATCCATCTCTTAACCATTGCACTACGGCTCCGGCTATAAAAACACTCCCCTCTAATGCGTAATGGGTAACGCCCTTTACCTGCCAGGCCACCGTGGTAAGGAGGTTATTGGTAGAGGGCACTGCTTTTTCGCCTGTATTCATCAACATAAAACAGCCCGTACCGTATGTATTTTTTACCATGCCAGGTTGAGTGCACATTTGTCCAAACAGTGCCGCCTGCTGATCGCCCGCAATTCCGGCAATGGGGATATTATGCGCCGTTAAAATATTTTGTGTGTGGCCATATATTTCACTGCTGCTTTTTACTTCCGGCAACATGGATGCGGGCACATCGAATATTTGTAACAGGTCTTCATCCCATTGTAATGAATGTATGTTTAATAACATGGTTCTTGATGCATTGGATACATCTGTTGCATGTACTTTTCCATTAGTCAGCTTCCACAAAAGCCAGCTGTCAACTGTACCAAAACAGAGTTCACCCTTATTGGCTTTATCCCTGGCACCAGGCACATGGTCCAGTATCCATTTTACTTTGGTGGCAGAAAAGTAGGCATCTACTACCAGCCCGGTTTTTTGCTGAATACGTTTATCGAAATTTTTTGCTTTCAGCTCATCACAAAAAACAGCTGTGCGCCTGTCCTGCCACACGATGGCATTGTGAATGGGTTGCCCGGAATGTTTATCCCAAACAATGGTTGTCTCCCTTTGGTTGGTGATACCAATTGCGGCTATATTTTTAACGGTTAACCCCGCTTTGGTTATCGCTTCTGCGGCTACCCCCAATTGCGTGCTCCATATTTCATTCGCATCATGTTCTACCCAGCCAGGTTGCGGAAATATTTGTGTAAACTCTTTTTGTGCAACAGAAATAATCGCCCCTTTTTGATCAAATACAATAGCCCGGCTGCTGGTAGTACCCTGGTCGAATGATAAGATATACTGGTTCATGTAGCAAGTATTTTATTGAAGTTAATGGATTTGGGGATTGATAAAAATAGTTCAAAGAGGGTAAAGAAGTTAAAAGGGTAAATGACAGGTACACCTCCTTTACATTTCGAGTACGTAAAAAAGGTAAAAGGGTTAAAAAGATAAACACTATAATTTTATCTTTTTAACCCTTTTATTTTCTTTAATCCCTTTAACCTCATTTAATCACTTCTGGGGCTTTAACCAGGATTCGGGATTTTGCTGAACACCTTTATCATTCATGATGGAGAATATCATAATACCCTCGCCGTCGATGGATGTGCCTGATTTGCCCAGAACAGAGCCTGCTTTTACTTCCTGCCCTGCCGAAACGTTAACCGAAGACAGGTTACTATATGATGTAAAATATTTTCCGTGTTGAAGAACCAATGCCTGCTCCCCGTCGACCTCGCCGGCATAAATTACTTTGCCATCAGCCACGGATTTTATGGTAGCGCCTACCGGTAATGATATTTCAATGCCATCTGTTTTGCGGGTAAGTTTTGTGCCTGCAATTTTTTCAATGCCCATATGGGCCGTAATAACACCAGTTGAAACTGGCCAGGGTAACCGTCCTTTGTTATTTTCAAAATTAACAGACATTTCCCTGCCTTCCGGTGTGGATTCTAGTGGTGAATAAGCCCTGTCCCTGCCAGTTTTAGAAACACCCGTAATAGGTTCATTGCT
>JAYSXR010000106.1:0-5015 GCA_043717145.1 Chitinophagaceae bacterium
ACTGCATCTTTTGCTACCCTGTCGCCTTGCTTATATAAAAGTGAATTAATAATGCCGGAGATAACAAATTTTACTTCTGTACGCTTGCTGATTGGCCAAGTGATGCCTGACGCTTTAATGGAAATATCTGCACAAACAAAAGGCAGGCAGGATAATGCAGAAATGATTCCGAATAACAGTATTAAATAAAGAGGTTAGCCGCCCAGCTTTATTTTCGGAATGTATTGTAAGGTTGTCTCCAGTATTAATGCAAATGGATAAAGCATACTAACCAATAAAGCCTGTAACTAAATAATAGTAAAAGCGCAGTGTTAGTAAATGTGTGACTTATTTGCCACGAAGAAATGACTCGTTTAAACAACGGATTTTGGTTGGGTGTTTAAACTTTTTTGCCTGAGCGGGCAAAAAAAAAGACAGAGAAACATCGAACATAGCAGTACGCTTTACTTCTACATTCGATATTCCTTGTCCGATATTCGATATTCAACAGCGGTTATTAAAACAACCCGAATAAAATACCATCCACTTTGCTGATGATATCGCCAAAATGTTCTTCATTTTCGGCAAATTTGTTTTTATCACAATCTATTATCAACAGCGGGCCTTCTTTGTAGCTTTCGATCCATTTGTTATAATGTTCATTCAGGCGCTTCAAATAATCAAGGCGTATGTTTTCTTCATATTCCCTTCCGCGCTTCTGTATTTGCGATACCAACGTGGGTACCGATGCTTTCAGGTAAATAAGCAAATCGGGTGGCTGCACCATTGTTTTTAATGTCTGGAAAAAAAGGAAGTAATTATCAAAATCACGTTTGCTCATCAACCCCATTTCATGCAGGTTGGGGGCGAAAATATTTGCATCTTCATATATGGTCCTGTCCTGAATAACCGTTTCGGTGCCATGGTGTATATCTAGTAACTGGTTCAGGCGGCTGTTCAGGAAATATATTTGCAGGTTAAAACTCCAGCGTGGCATATCCTCGTAAAAATCCATCAGGTAAGGATTGCGGTCCACATCTTCGAACTGTGGTATCCATTTGTAATGCTTACTCAGCATTTCAGTCAAAGTGGTCTTCCCGGCCCCGATATTACCGGCTACTGCTACGTGTTTTGGTTTCTTTGCTTTTGCCATAAAAATGAAAGTACGAAATACGAGGTACGAAGTACGAAGAGGGGGTATCTTTTTTTTAGACGATAATCCATTGACCACAGTCAATAGTTGTTTCGTCCCTTTTTTCCATATACTTATGGCCTATCGTCTCTGGGCGATTACATATAATTCATCCCAATAGCTGCACGCACCAGTTTCAACGTTTCAGAGGCGCTGGCCCGGGCCTTATCGGCACCCTGCCGGATGATCTTGCCCAATAAATCCTTATTATTTTGAATATCAGCAGCTTTTTCTCTGATGGGCTGTATAAAAAGGGCCATATCTTCTGCCAATTGTTTCTTCATATCACTGTAGCGGATAATGCAATTGCCGGTGCTGCTGGCATCAAAATCTTCTTCGAATTTTTGAATGGTATCCCTAGAACTTACCAGGCGCAGTAAGGTGAATAGGTTTTCTATATAATCCGGCTTTGCCGAATTAGGCGCTGCAGGCCCCTGGTCGGTTTTGGCTTTCATAATCTTTTTACGGATACTGTCACCTTCATCGGCCAGGTACAAAGTAGCCATCTGGTTTTCACTTTTGCTCATTTTTCCGAGGCCGTCCAGGCTCATGATTTTTACCAGTTCACCGCCGTAATTAAAGGCATATGGCTGGGGCAGCACTTCGCCGTAACGGTAATTAAACCGCTCCGCAAAGTTCCTGGCCATTTCCAGGTGTTGCTCCTGGTCTTTGCCCACTGGTACTTTTACTGCCCGGTGAATTAAAATATCAGCTGCCTGCAAAACAGGGTATGTTAACAGCCCGGCATTTACATTTTCGGGCTGGAGGCGCACTTTTTCTTTAAAAGTCACCGTCTTTTCCAATTCGCCTTTATAAGCCAGCATATTCAGGTAGAGGTATAATTCTGCAATTTCAGGCACATCGCTTTGTATATAAAGGGCTACTTTATCTGGGTCGAGTCCGCAGGCAATATTTTCTGCAATTACGCGGTGAACGCTGTTGTGTAGTTCTTTGGTATCCGGATGGGTGGTAAGGCTATGCCAGTTGGCTACAAAAAAATAGCAGTTGAATGCATCCTGCATGCGCACATAATTACGCATCGCACCAAAATAATTACCCAGGTGAAGAAACCCCGTTGGGCGGATACCACTGAGAACAACCTCTTTTTCCATAAGTGGCGAAGATAATATTAGTCCATGGTCTATAGTCCATAGGCCATGGCTTTTTTTGTTACCGGAAACGTAATTAAGTAGACTATTTATCAGGTGTTTGTACGGATTGGCGTGGAATAAGAGTTTGTGTTGGATATTTGAGGGGTATTCAATTACGAATTATGAATTACGATGTATGGCATTGAAATGATAAAACATAATTCGTAATTCATAATTTCTAACTTAAAAAATACGTATAATCAACCAACCCCACACCATACTATCCTCCCCAATCGAATACCTCAAAGGTGTTGGGCCATTGCGTGCGGATATGTTAAAGAAAGAACTGGGTATGTTTACTTTTTTAGACCTGCTGGAGCATTATCCTAACAGGCATATTGATAAAACCAAAGTAAATAAGATCAGGGAAATTAATCCGCAAACAGAATTCATACAGATAGCCGGCAATTTATTGCATTATGAAATGGTGGGCGCTGGAAGGGGTAAGCGTTTGGTGGCACAATTAAAAGACAGCACGGGTATTTTAGAACTGGCCTGGTTCCAGGGCATCAGTTGGGTAGTAAAGAACCTGCATGTAGGAAGCGATTACCTGGTGTTTGGGAAAACGGGTTTCTTTAATGGTAAACCGCAGATCGTTCATCCTGAAATAGAAGCATTTATCCCGGCAAAGGCGGATGGAAAAGATTTTCTAGAACCTGTGTATCCCACTACCGAAAAACTAAAGGCACGCGGGTTTAATGGAAGGCAGATGGGGAAACTTACTTACACTTTATTCTCGCAGTTACAGCCAAAAGATATTATTGAAAATATCCCGCAGAGAATACTTGAACGGTTACAATTAATGGGCCGGTATGAAGCCTATCGCAACATTCATTTCCCCGCATCACCGGAACTATACGACAAAGCCATGCACCGGTTGAAATTTGATGAATTATTTATTGCACAGGTAAGACTTAACCTGGTTCGTTTGCAGCGGCATAGAGTAAGCCGGGGAGCGTTTTTTGAAAAAGTAGGGGATTATTTTAATACGCTGTACTCCAAATACCTCCCCTTTGAGTTAACAGGTGCACAGAAAAGAGTGCTCAAAGAGATCAGGGCCGACACTGGCCGGGGCCACCAGATGAACCGTTTATTGCAGGGTGATGTAGGCAGCGGCAAAACCATTGTTGCGCTCCTGAGCATGTTGTTGGCCGCCGATAATGGTTACCAAAGTTGTTTTATGGCACCTACAGAAATACTGGCACAACAACATTTTAACAGTCTGGGCAGGTTGTTGAAAGAAATGCCTGTAGAAATTGCCATACTCACCGGCAGTACCAAAGCAAAAGAACGCCGCAGGGTTTTGCAGGGGCTGTTGGATGATACCATTCATTTTGTTGTGGGAACCCATGCAGTAATAGAGGATGTCGTGCAGTTTAAAAATCTTGGTTTGGTTATTGTAGATGAACAACACCGATTTGGCGTGGCACAAAGGGCCAAATTATGGGGGAAGGCTATAATACCGCCGCATGTCTTGGTGATGACCGCTACACCCATACCGAGAACTTTGGCCATGACAGCATACGGCGACCTTGATTATAGTGTGATGGATGAGCTGCCACCAGGCAGGCAACCCATTACTACGGTTCACCGTTATGAAACTGCTAGGGCAAATGTGATGGATTTTGTAAGAACAGAAATTGATAAGGGCCGGCAGGTATATTTCATATACCCTTTGATTGAAGAAAGTGAAAAAATGAGTTATGAAGACCTAATGCAGGGTTATGAACAGGTAAAAAGTTTTTTTCCCGAGCCAAAATTTCGCATCAGTATGGTGCATGGCAGGCAACCGGGGGAGCAGAAGGAAACCAATATGCAGCGTTTTGTAAATGGCGATACGCAGATAATGGTAAGCACTACGGTAATTGAAGTAGGGGTTGATGTACGCAATGCCTCTGTTATGGTTATAGAAAGCGCAGAAAAATTCGGCCTTTCCCAGTTACATCAGCTTAGGGGACGGGTAGGAAGAGGAACTGAAAAAAGTTTTTGCATATTATTAACGGGGCCTAAAGCAAGCAAAGAGGCGCGCGAACGTATCAAAATAATGTGTGCTACCAATGATGGGTTCAAGATTGCAGAAAAGGACCTCGAAATACGTGGTCCTGGCGATATTGAAGGTACCCGGCAAAGCGGGGCATTGAACTTTAAGATTGCCAGCATTGTAAATGATAGGGTATTGTTGGAGTCTGCCAAGGAAGAAGCCGAAAAATTAGTTGCTGAAGACGCAGAACTTTCAATGATAAATAATTTACCATTGAAAACATTTCTTCAGGCGCAAAAAGGTAAAAACGGGTGGAGTAAGATATCGTGAGTGGTGAGTGATGAGTAAAACCAGCAATATTATGCTCTTATCACTCAAAATTCGCCATTCACCTCTCAGGTGAAATAATAGAATCCTATAACAGTGTTTGAACTTTAACAACATATCAGACGTATATAAATCGTAACTTATTAAAAAAACAAATTGGCTGTACTTAAAACGATAGGAAGGGTTATTGTTTTTCTTCTTTGCTGCACGAATGTGATTTCGCAGAGCTATCTGGAATTTATAGAAAATAAAGGCCAGTGGGAACAGAAGATCAAATTTAAAGGCGATATGTCTGTAGGATCATTTGCCTTGCAGGCCACCGGCTACAGGGTTTTATTGCATAATAAGGATGATCTTAACCGGCTCGGTGAATTGGCACACGGAC
>JAYSXR010000107.1:0-1704 GCA_043717145.1 Chitinophagaceae bacterium
AAAATCCAATAAAGATTTGACCGCAAACTTTCCAATGCTATAATTATAAATACTACATTAGCAAAACAAAACGATTATATGCCAGCATCCTTTTCCAAAAAACTTCCCGTTTTATATGTATGGCTGCAAAGCCTTTTTTAATGTCAGCGTACTTTAGTCAATAGCTGTTTCAAATTTTTATCCTCAACACACAATAACATAGCATGCAACAATATATTCTCGCTTTAGACCAGGGTACCACCAGCTCAAGAGCCATTATTTTTGATCAAAAAGGTTCCATAGTTTCATCAGCTCAAAAAGAGTTCACACAGTTTTTTCCGCAATCCGGCTGGGTAGAACATGATGCCAATGAAATATGGAGTACACAATTTGGCGTGGCTGCCGAAGCGATTAGTAAGGCAGGTTTATCTGCAGAAAATATTGCTGCAATTGGCATCACCAATCAAAGAGAAACAACTATTGTATGGGATAGAAATACAGGTGTACCGGTTTACAACGCTATTGTTTGGCAAGATAAAAGAACAGCTTCTTTCTGTGATGAATTAAAAGCAAAGGGCCTTGACAAACTGATACAGGAAAAAACAGGATTGATTATTGACGCCTATTTTAGCGCCACTAAAGTAAAATGGATTTTAGATAATGTGGCAGGTGCAAGAGAAAAAGCCAATAAAGGCGAATTGTGTTTTGGTACAGTAGACAGCTGGTTGTTATGGAACCTTACAAAAGGTCAGGTACATGCGACAGATGTTTCAAACGCTTCCCGAACCATGCTGTGCAATATTCATACTTTGCAATGGGATGGCGAACTACAGGATATATTTGGTATTCCAGGTAGTATGTTACCACAAATACGCAGCAGCAGTGAAGTGTATGGGCACACGCAAAATATTTTATCGGCTCACAATATACCCATCGCCGGTATTGCCGGAGATCAGCAATCGGCTTTGTTTGGACAAATGTGTACACAGCCCGGCATGGTAAAAAATACATACGGCACCGGTTGTTTTATGTTAATGAATACGGGAGAAAAACCGGTTGCATCTACCAACAATTTATTAACTACTGTTGCATGGAAAATAAATGGCACTACTCATTATGCGTTGGAAGGAAGTGTATTTATTGCAGGTGCTATCATTCAATGGCTCAGAGACAGTCTTGGTTTTATTAAAACCTCCGCCGAAGTAGAATTATTGGCTACACAAGTAAAAGATAGCGAAGGCGTTTATGTGGTTCCTGCTTTTGCAGGCCTAGGTGCACCCCATTGGAACCAACATGCAAGAGGAATTATTACGGGTCTTACCAGAGGATCAAATGCATCACACATAGCCCGTGCAGCATTAGACAGCATTGCCTATCAAACAATGGATGTGTTAAAAGCTATGGAAGCAGATTCGGGCATCCGCATAAAGGAACTCAGGGTTGATGGAGGTGCCACGGTCAATAATTTATTGATGCAATTTCAAAGCGACATTATGAATACTACAGTGGTTAGACCTGTTATTACTGAAACCACTGCATTGGGTGCAGCATATTTAGCTGGCCTTGCAGTTGGGTACTGGCCAAATATGGAAGCCATACAAAATCAATGGCAGGTAGATAAAAGATTCACCGCTGCTATGGAAGATGAAGAAAGAAAGAAATTAACTAAACAATGGCAACGGTCTGTTAAAGCTGCCAAAGCATGGGCTGATGATGAATAAAAAA
>JAYSXR010000108.1:0-5005 GCA_043717145.1 Chitinophagaceae bacterium
GCCCTTCGTTGCATACCGATGATATCAATACAAAAAGTAGAAGTGAGTGCCGTAATGGCACCATCTGCACTTGGAAAAAGCGCGGAGATCAGGGCTATAATAAATATCACAGAAACAAATGGTGGCATATGACCCAGCGCTATAGCTGGAAATAATTTATCGCCTGTAACCGGTATGTTTAATTGTGTAGCATATAAGTATAGCAATCCACCCAGAAAAAGAAAAATAAATATCACAATCATTAATACTACTGACATAGAAATGATATTCTTTTGCGAATCTTTCAGGGTTTTTACAGAGATATTTTTCTGCATCATCTCCTGGTCCATGCCTGTCATAGTAATGGTAATAAAAGCCCCTGCGAGGATTTGTTTTACAAAAAACAGTTTACTATCTGGATTGGTAAAAAATATTTTGGAATAGCCTTTTTCATGCATGGCCTGCAGGCTGTCGCCTAAGCCGAGGTGTAGGTTGTTAAGTATATAAATCACACAGATCACTAATCCCAATAACATACAGGTTGTTTGCAAGGTATCTGTGTATACGATGGTTTTTACACCACCTTCATACGTGTATAAAAGGATCATCACTAAAATAATCAGTGTTGTGGCCCAGAAAGGGATATGGAAACTGTTAAGGATAGCATCCTGTAAAATATTTACAACAAGGTATAGCCTGGCAGTAGCCCCCAATATCCTCGATAAGATAAAAAAACCGGCACCTGTTTTATAAGAAGTAAAGCCGAGGCGGGTATGCAGGTAATTGTAAATGGAAGTAAGGTTTAAGCGGTAATACAAAGGCAATAATACAAAGGCGATTACCAGGTACCCGATCAGGTAGCCGAGGGTGATCTGGAAATAGGCAAACGATTCCTTTGCCACTGCACCCGGCACACTTACAAAAGTTACCCCGCTTAAGGAAGTGCCCACCATGCCAAAAGCCACCAGCATCCAATTACTACTTTTATTGCCGATGAAGAAAGATTCGTTATTACTGTTTTTTCCTGTATACCAGGCCACAACGAGTAATATTAAAAAATAAGCTATGACAAATGAAAACAGCAGTAATGGCGACATATAGGAGTAATTAAATTATTAATAACACTTTCTTATGTTATCCGTGAGTTGTCAGGTGCAAATGGAAAATGGTATCCATATTCACCATTTGTGCCTGACGACTTACGATTAAATCGCTTAAATCATTATTCAATAAGCATAACGCTAACTAATATGAAAAGTAGTAAAAATATTTCACCTATTTTGCCATCTGTAAAACAGTTTTATGCAATTGAACAGTATCGCCGTTTTTTGCGGTTCGAAAAGTGGAACTAATAGCCTGTATGAGCAACATGCCTATGCATTGGGCAAAATAATGGCGGAGAGAAAAATCGTTTTGGTTTACGGCGGTGGAAACAAAGGGTTGATGGGTGCCATAGCCAATGCGGCAATGGACAATGGGGGGAAAGTGATAGGGGTGATCCCCAAACTTTTACTAGCATGGGAACACCAGCATGAAGGTATTACTGATCTGCGTGTGGTGGAAGATATGCACGTAAGAAAAAAAATGATCTATGAGTTGTGCGATGCAGCCATCGTATTACCAGGTGGAAATGGAACACTTGACGAATTATTTGAAATGCTAACCTGGAACACATTGAACATCCACAATAAAAAAATCGTACTGTTAAATTCCGGCGGGTTTTACGAATACATGGTGGAACATATCAAAACCATGTCGGAACAGGGCTTTTTATACAATGACTGGCAGGAGCGATTGATCGTTTGCGATGATCCTGAATCGGCTATTGCTTCCCTGGTCTAAGGTAAATACCAAAACCTGCCCTAAATACCGGTAATGGGTCATTATACTGATCGCGGTAAGGCGAGTTCCTGTTTTGCAATACATCTATCATCAAAGTAACATACGAATAATGGCTGCCGAGAACCCTTGTTCCATAACCTACACCTACTAATAAACTTCCTGCATTGTAATTATAATTACCGGTTTGATTGGTTAATACATCTTTTTGAGAAGAACTGATCCAGTTAAATTCCGGCTGAATTTGTATATGCAGAAAACTTACCGGCCAGATCCGTAAAAAAGTTCCGCCACCATAATTGAAATTCCGAAGGCGGATACTGCTGAATTCAGAAGCATTTTGAGAAAAATAATTAATGTTGAGTTCCACGCCTGCATCGAGCCACTTAGTAATACTGTAACCGATTTCAGGATTCAGACCAAGATTAAAAGAGCGGTTGGCGAGGCCGAGGTTAAGGCTCGATCCTAAAAAAATATTTTCTTTTTTGAACTTTCCTTTTCGCTCATCAACATCATTTTGCTGTGCAAAACTGCTGACGGAAACAGCTAACAGGATAACGGCGATAAGGGTTCTCAGTTTCTTCATGGTCAACATTTACTACAAACGTAGTTATTTAGTAAGGTCGAAAATTTTTCCGGCATTTAAAATATTGTTAGGATCGAAGGCTTTTTTGATCTCTCGCATCAAACGAAGGTTGGCTTCTTTAAAAACAGTGTCCAGGTAAGGCTTCTGTATCAATCCGATTCCATGTTCGCCGCTGATGGTGCCGCCCAATTGTTTTACAAGGATGAATAAAGAGGTAAGTGCCTCGGTCATTTCTTTACTGCCATGGCTGTTTTTTATGGTGGGGTGGTTAATGCGGATATGCAGGTTGCCATCTCCCGCATGGCCATAACACACAGCAGCGAAGCCATGTTTTTTGCCCAATGCTTTAACACCCCTTATTAATGCGGGCAATTCTGCTCTTGGCACAACGGTATCTTCTTCAATGGTGTAGCCGCTGGTTTTAGCTGCTTCCGCAACACGGCGGCGGAGTTTCCACAATTCGGCTTTCTGCTGGGCATCATCAGCAAAGAAAATTTCACCGGCTTCAAATTGCGTAAGCAGTTCTGCGATGGCCTCCATATCGCTCATTAGCACATCCATATTGTTGCCGTCTACTTCTATGATGAGATGAGCAGCAATATCATCGTTAACAGGTACGGCACTGCTTTGCACCATTTTACTTACGATTTTCAATGCATCTATTTCAACTAGTTCCAATGCACTGGGCACAAAGCCTGCACGGAATATAGCACTTACTGCTTCACTGGCTTTTTCTAGCGAAGCAAAAGGTACCAGCATCAACAGATCGTATTTTGGAAGCGGTATCAATTTTAAAACGATCTTGGTAACAATACCCAATGTCCCTTCGCTGCCAACAATCAATTGTGTAAGGTTATAGCCGGTAGCGTTTTTTAAAACATTGGCACCCGTCCAGATTATCTCGCCCGAAGGTAAAACCACTTCCAGGTTCAACACATAGTCTCTCACAACACCATACTTAACAGCTTTTGGCCCGCCGCTGTTCTCGGCAATATTACCACCGATAAAACAACTGCCTCTGCTGCTGGGGTCGGGTGGATAAAATAGCCCCTTTTCTTTCACTGCATTTTGCAATACTTCGGTAATGACGCCGGGTTCGGTGGTTATCTGCAGGTTGCGTTCATCAATTTCTAGAATTTGATTCATCCGTTCACTCGAAATTAATACCCCACCCAAGTGTGGCAACGCGCCTCCACTCAATCCTGTTCCCGCACCCCGTGGGGTTACAGGCAGCCTGTCTGCATTACATATTTTCAGAATGGCAGAAATATCTTCGGCTGATCGGGGTTTTAACACAACTTCGGGCAGGAACACCAATTGCTCAGTCTCATCATGACCATATTGCTGTAAGCTTTCTCCATCAGCCAATACATACTGTTGCCCGAGGATTTTTTTAAATAAAGAAATATGTTCCGGGGTAATCAAACCCTTAACGGAAACTGGCTGCATACAAGTAAATTTCAGTAAAAATAGCAGCTTGTGCGGAGATGTATGCCTTTCAGCCTGCATTTGAAGCATTTTTTTTATAAATCATTCAAGAGAAGTTACTAGTTATGAGGTTGACTTTTGAAAAGGGCATCATTTTTTTTGAAATTCTATAATAATGCCCCACATTGTTTAATAACCTCTAAAGTGTAAGGGATACACATAAAACCGGCTGAAACAGGGAATCTGCTAATTTTGTTCTTCTAACAAACGTTTGTTCGTATATGATTGCTCCTACTATAATGATATCAAAAAAGAAATTATTGGTTTTAGGCTTTTCGGCAAACAATGGCGTTCATTACCAGTTATCGCCTGAAGAACTTGTTGAACAAACCATTCTAAGTGGTGAGGGGGTGCGGAACAATACCGGTGCCTTATGTATTCGCACGGGTGAGTTTACCGGTCGCAGTCCGAAAGACAAATTTATTGTGAAAGATTCGGTTACTGAAAATTCGGTTGACTGGAACAATTTCAATATCCCGATTGAGGAAAAATATTTCCATCAGTTACAAAAGAAAATGCTGGACTATCTCGGACAGAAAGAAGAAATATGGATTCGCGATGCGTATGCCTGTGCCGATCCAACTTATCGTTTAAATATCCGTATAATTAATGAAAACCCGTGGAGTAATTTATTTGCTTATAATATGTTTCTCCGTCCTGCTGAAGCGGAACTGGAAAATTTTGAACCCGACTGGCATATAATCCAGGCACCTGGTTTTAAATCCGATCCGGCAGTTGATGGTACACGCCAACACAATTTTGCCGTGATATCTTTTATCCATAAAACCATTTTGATCGGCGGCACAGGATATACCGGTGAAATGAAGAAGGGTATATTCACCATACTCAATTATATCCTGCCACACGATAAACGGGTGCTTAGCATGCATTGCAGTGCTAATATGGGTTGTGATGGTGATGTAGCTGTATTTTTTGGATTGAGCGGCACCGGTAAAACAACCCTGAGTGCAGATCCCAACCGAAAATTAATTGGTGATGATGAACATGGCTGGACAGATACATCGGTATTTAATTTTGAAGGTGGCTGTTACGCAAAAACCATTGACCTGAGTGAAGAAAAGGAACCGGAAATTTTTCATGCGATACGTCCCG
>JAYSXR010000109.1:0-1700 GCA_043717145.1 Chitinophagaceae bacterium
TTACAACATTTTTTCTTTCTGCGCAGGATGTAAAAAATAATCCCGGCAGTAACCATGGTAATCGCTTTGAACAATTGGGGACAATTCTTCCTACACCAAATGAATACCGAACAGCAAGTGGAGCCCCAGGCCCAAAATACTGGCAACAACGCTGCGACTATGATATAACCTGTGAACTGGACGAACCCAACAGAAAACTAACAGGTAAAGAAACCCTTACTTACTTTAATAATTCTCCTGACAACCTCACCTACTTATGGCTTCAGTTAGATGAAAATGAACATAGTTCTGTAAACAATTCAGGATATCAAACCAGTAATACAATGCCAAGGTCAGTAAGTGAAGAAGACCTTGAAAGGCTACGTACAGGTAAACTTGATAAAGAATACGGAGATAATATTACTAAGGTTACTACTGCACTTGGTGCGCCGTTAAAATATACCATCAATAAAACAATGATGAGAGTGGAACTGCCTCAAACACTAAAGCCGGGGCAACAATTCATTTTTAAAATTGACTGGAATTACAATATTATAGAGCGAACCAAATATGGTGGGCGAGGCGGTTTTGAATATTTTCCTGAAGACAAAAATGATATGTATACCATTACCCAATGGTTTCCTCGCTTGTGTGTTTACAGCGATAACCAAGGTTGGCAAAATCATCAGTTCGTAGGCAGTGGTGAGTTTACTTTGGTATTTGGAAATTATAAAGTAGCTATGACCGTGCCTTCTGACCATGTTGTTATGGCAACCGGTGAATGTCAAAATTATCAGCAGGTATTGACGCCCACACAATTTGGAAGATGGCAAACAGCACAAAATGCAAAAGATGTTGTAGAAGTTGTAACACTTGCCGAGGCAAAAGCCAGAGAATTAAAAAAAGAAACCGGTAAAAAAACATGGGTATTTAAAGCAGAAATGGTACGTGACTTTGCCTGGGGCAGTAGCCGCAAATTTATATGGGATGCTATGCCTGCATATGTGGAAGGTAAAAAAGTAATGTGCATGAGTGGCTATGGTAAAGAAGCTTATGGCTTGTACAGAAAATTAAGTACCAAAGCAGTTGCTCACACGATTAAGACTTATTCAAAATTTACTATTCCATATCCTTATCCTGTTGCACAAAGTTTAGAGGCAGCAAATGGTATGGAATATCCAATGATTTGTTTTAATTATGGCCGTACGGAAAAAGACGGGACATACAGTGAAGCTACAAAAAATGGAATGCTTGGCGTTGTAATACATGAAGTGGGTCATAATTTTTTTCCAATGATTATTAACAGTGATGAGCGCCAGTGGACCTGGATGGATGAAGGATTGAATTCTTTCGTTGAATATTTAACTGAAGAATTATATGACAATAAATTTCCGGTAAGCAAAGGACCTGCGTATAAAATTGTAGATTATATGAGATTGCCTAAAGACCAGTTGGAGCCAATAATGACCAACAGTGAAAACATTATTCAGTTTGGCCCAAATGCTTACAGCAAGCCATCAACCGGATTAAATATTTTGAGAGAGACAATTATTGGCAGAGAGAATTTTGATTACGCATTTAAAGAATATGCAAGAAGGTGGGCATTTAAACATCCAACTCCTGCTGATTTATTTAGAACAATGGAAGATGCAAGTGCTGAAGATTTAGATTGGTTTTGGCGTGGTTGGTTTTACAATACCGATCCTTGTGATATTTCTTTA
>JAYSXR010000110.1:0-49406 GCA_043717145.1 Chitinophagaceae bacterium
ATAGCATTTCATTTCTTTGCTACTATCACCAACCTATCCGGCTGACCGAATGAATTTCAACAAAAGTAGATTACTTCAACTTCAGTTTCAATCGGCCTCAGTTATCGGCTGACGTAATACAGAATACCAGCACAGCAGAAGGCGCTAACGTTTCACGCTACTTTTTTCAACCCTTTAATATATAAAACATGACCCAATCTATTAGACAGTTCATCTTTATCTTTTATTTTTTTGCTGCAACGAACGTTCGGCACAGTTAGACAGCATTGTATTAAAAGATATTCAATGGGACAAACCAAACTCGGCAGGTTCAACCCCGATGATTCATATATAAATAGACCGTCGATTATCATGAACTAATCAGAATCTAGTAGTAGAAATGATGCCGCTATCATTGCTTGGCCTTATGGCGGCTGACAGAATGCACATGCCCATCGGGAGCCACCAATATATTTGTGCGCGATGTGCTTAGAGTATCAGTAGATATTACACTTATTTACCTGCGAATGGTGGACAGAGAAAGAGCACTAAAAAATCTGAGAAGCGCTACCCGAATCAGATAAGTAATCAAAGCAAAACTGCTGGGTGTATAATCTGTCTCGGCCTAGAAAAAGTGATCCGTGCACTCACCTTACTTTATCACTTAAAAAGTAGCGGGCTGGATTTCATTTTCAAAGGCGGTACAGCACTCATGCTCATCCTGCCCCCCAAACGTTTATCCATTGATATTGATATTATCCTCACCAACCGGAAAGCCGATTTGAACAACCTGTTTACAGAATTGATTGCTGCTGCCAATTTTACAAGGTTTGAAGAACAGGAAAGAAAAGTATCCTCCAGTATTGAAAAAGCGCATTACAAATTTTTCAATGAACCGCTGCACAAGACCCATTTTGAGGAAGAATATATTTTGCTGGATATCCTCTACGAAGTAAACCATTATCCTTCTTTAACAACCTATCCTGTTCAATCATTGTTCTTGCAAATGGAAGGCGCTCCCATGAACATCACAGCCCCGACTCCGGAAGGTTTGCTGGGTGACAAGCTGACTGCCTTCGCGCCCGAAACTACTGGCATCCCTTATGAAAAACACGGCAACAGCATGAGCATGGAAATCATAAAACAGTTGTATGATATTGGTAACCTTTTCGATGTTGCTTCTGATATGGACATCATCAAACAGGCTTTTTCAGTTATTGCAGAAGTGGAATTGAAATACAGGAACCATGAGGATAAAACCGTGCAGGATGTCCTCGAAGATATTTATCAGGCTGCTTAGACCATAAGTTCACGAGGTGCTTTAGGCACCGGTGATTATATGCGTTTCCAGGAAGGCATCCAACGGGTCGGTCGTTTCATTTTTTCAGAATCATTTGTTATTGAAAAAGCAATTATTGCAGCAGCGAAAGCAGCTTATCTAAGCCGATTGATAAAAGGGAATAATACGACTATTGAAAAATATAATGACCCTTTGGTCATGAAAGACTGGTCTATTGTAGATGCACCTTTTAACAAATTAAATAAGCTTAAGAAGTCAATTCCTGAAGCGTTCTTTTATTGGTATCAATGTCTTGAAATTTTAGACAAGTAAAGTTATCCCATTTAATTTTTTATCATAAAGTCAATATTGTAATGGATAGCGACGAGCAAATAAGAGACCTTGATGCAGTGCTTAATTCCTTTATAAACATTGGCAATCAATTAGGAGGCAACAGAATTCAGCCAGGGCAAGAGTTTCTTTATAATGCTGAAGGTTTAGGAAAGAAGATATTAAATCATGTTATTACCTCACGTATTTTATTTCGAGGCTACCAGTTTAATGGCTTTCAGCCAATTGTTGATTTTGGCTCTATTGCAGTTCTGACAAGAGCGGCATTTGAAAGCTATGTTTGGATTATGTGTAACAATTAATAGCTGCCTTTTTTGCTTCAATTTTTTGAATTCATCGACAACAAAGTTTGAAAATAAGTTTGGTATCCAAATCATCTTCAGGCTGATCAATGATCAAAGGAATGTCGTTAAGTGCTAAAAGCAAACCCAACATACCTGCTGTTCTTTCACCAGCTGACCCTGTTTGTATATCTTCTTCTCTACCTTGCTTTTTAAACTTTAAAACAAGTTTATCATCCGGAACCCAAACAAGCAGTCGGTCAATATCTTCAGGGGTGTTTTGTTTCTAGTAATCAAGGTATCTCGCTAACCTTAAATCAAGCGTTTTTTTATCGCCTGTTTCACTGAATTTATCCTGGTTGACTTTAAGTTTGGTCGCAGCCTGTTTTTTCCATTCCTTCATGAGCATGCCTGGAACCAATAACCTGATCTTACTATTCTTAACTAGGTATTCAAGCCATTTGATGAGGGAATTGTTCTCAGTCCCGGCAAGTTCGTTAACCCATATATTGGTGTCGATCAGGAAATAAAGGGGCATGGATCACTATTTAAGGGGGGTATGAAGATACCGAAAAGCGTGCAGTTCCTACTGTGTCAATACCGCGTAACGGTTTGCCAGAAGAGTTTTGAACTGCGCTTTGAAATCGCCAGACAAAAAGGAATTGTCGATCCATTTAAATGCAACAGGCCGGTTGCTTTCAAAGCGTTGCATCGCCGAGGTAACCTGCCGTTCGTTCAGTCCCAGCCCAGCACCCAATCGATCAAAATGCCCTCTGCGCAATTTTTTCTTTTTACCTTCCAGTTTTAATGCCAGTTCCTCTGTATCCGCAGGATTGGCGAGTGCAACATTCAGTAGATCATATGCAGGGGACAGGTGCCACGTGCCGTTATCATGAATCAATGAAAAATTCTTCAAGTGCATATCGTTGTTGCCTGTGAGAAAGCTGAAAACCGCGATCTCAAAAAAATACAGCTTATCCAGTAGCGTGTTATCTGAAAAAGCATCAATGCCTTTACCGATTCGTTCCATAGAACTTTTGTATTTATCAACAGCTTCGAGCAACTGGAACATATCGAGCATGTGTATCTTACCGCCCTTCGCAGTCCGGTCGATGCGCCGGGTTATGTAACAAAGCTCACCAGTCTTCAGGCGGATCAGGCTTGAAGGAACGACCGGTATGCCAAAAGCTTCTGCTATACGCATGGTCACATGTTCATTCTGCGGCATTTCAGGGTAATAGGTAGAAGGCGGTTTGAATATATAGTTGCCGCCGAGCGCCCCTACAACGGTTAATCTGTTGTGATCTCCTGCCGCCTTGGTTGCTCTTACCATGGTGAGTGAAAGTTTGGGCTGGACGCCGGGAACAGCAATACTTCTTTCCACTACCTGTTGTGCCAGAACGGCCATGTCATCAAGCGAATAATCCAGTTCCGGCGCTTCTTTGGTTCCAAAAAATGCCTCGCTGCAATGTGCATGAAAATCCGATGCCGCGTCTTTCGGCAATGGTTCGTAACAGTATAGGCATTGTTTATTCATGTTCTTCTTCGATCGGTTGAATACTGACTGCACCTATGCAATTCTGGCAGCAGGCCAGCAAGAGTCCCATGCTGTCATTGGGATTGAGTTTCCAGTTTTTGCTTGCAATTTCGAGCAGCCATCCTTCCGGTATCAGGCCCTCGAAAAAAGCAAATAGGCGCTTGTCTTTATAAGGTTCCGCGCGCAACGGCATAGTGAGGGTAATCGGTTCCGGCCCTTTTCCTTCCAGGTACGACGGATCGTAACGGAAAAAGTATTCTCCCTCATCGGTCTCTGTAAGCATCCCCGCCACCCGTTCATCGTATAATACATTAGCTTGCCTCATTCCTTTATTGGATCTTTTGTATTCAGTTCACGGATGCTGACAGGTGCCAGTTCATGTCCAAACATTTTTAATACATGGTTCACTTTTTCCAACTGGAGCGAGCCTTTCCCCTGTTCGATCTTGCGCAGAACGGTTAGGGCTACACCTGCCCGTTCAGCAAATTTCTCCTGACTCATTGCGGTTTGTTTCCGCCTGCGTTTGACAAATTCAGGAAGCCGTTCCATGGTACTATATGTTTTTAGATATAATAATATAAAATTAATGAAATTATATGTAATTGAATATAAAATAATATAAAATAATAAAATTATATGCAATTAAATATAAAACGTTAAAATAATAGATGATATATGCAAAAGCATATAACACATAACCGGATATAAAATACAGGCTATTCCCTATCCCATGATTAGGACCTTGCACCAGTTGTCTCAATAGTCTTTTCAATAGAATAATTAATAAAATCCTCTAAACTCTTATACCCAGCTTCAACATAGTCCGCCATTTCCGGGTTTATTTCTGCTCTGAGAAAATTATCGTTGAATTTATAATGGTTCGTGAAATTATTGCTATACCTGGCTTCAAATTGTTTATCAGATAATTCGAAATCTGCATACACAACTATTTGTGTTTCGGATATCTTATCGGCTATTTGAACGGCCTTGATGGATTTACCTTGATTAGTATCAGCGAAAAAAATACACACTTCGCCTTCATGCCATAGATTAGAATACAATGGCTTGGGTATTGGTTTGCTACTCGCATCCTTTAACCATTGACTTTCGTGATTTTGTAGATAAACCCATTTTACAGCCAGCCGAGATCACCGAAAGTTTCTGTAAACGGTTCCGCCAATTCTTACTGGATAAATTCAACGGAGAAACACCAATGAACTATTTCGGCAGATTTAAACGTGTGGTAAAGGCTGCTACCAAAGATGGTGAATCCTGGTTTATGATACTCCCCTCAATGAAACAATTAATCATAAAAGGTTTTGGGATGTTCATCTACGATTTTAAATATGATGATCTGTCCCAACCCGCTTACAATTGACTGCTGGTTAACTAGGGTAAATTTAAAAACCCACCATCATTTTATGCAATCAATTTTGATGATCTTTCCTGTTCTCACCAACGCAACCCGCTTGATCCGATGGCCATGCAGGATATCACAGATGCCACCGAATCTGCCCGCACCATTTTATTGGGGCTGAACCGGGAATGAATCAAGTAACAGGGCGATTTTTTGTAGAGTCCCCTATCAATTTTGTGACGGCTAAAATCTGGTTGCTGCGCAGTTATGAGAATGGAAAATATTGCACGCTTCCTAATGCGATTGAACTGATGCAGGCAGATTACGATGACCTGCTCCCCGTTCTCAATTCAATTCCTGAAATTGAGGTTTTGGTTAACCCATTTATCACAGCGTTTCGTAATGATGCCATGGAACAATTGGAGGGCCAGGTCGCCAGTGCAAAGATTGGTATGGCAAGATTAGCTTCACCCCAGTTATACTGGGTATTGTTCGGTAACCATTTTAAGCTTGATATTAATAACCCTGAAAAGCAGGGTATTTCCTGTGCTGTTATCTTAACTTTATGGTTCTAGGTTTGCCAAACTGGTCAATAAAAAGGCAAACAGAAATGTGCACTAATATTTGATAAGGTCCCCACCATCTTTTTCAATAATATGGATTCCTTAATTGCGACTGCAAGAAGTAATAAGGTCGCTACCATCTTAGGCATGCAGAATTTTAGCCAACTGAGGAAGGATTACGGCAAAGAACGGGCTGATGTGATCGTGAACTTATGCAGTAATATTATCAGCGGCCAGGTAATGGGAGAAACTGCGCGGCTACTATAAGATTGGTTCGGTAAGATTATGCAGGACAGGCATAGTTTATCGGATAACAGAACTGGTACTTCCATAAGCCGGTCAAAGCAATTGGAAACAGCCATACCAGGTAGTAAAATTTCAGCACTGTCTTCTGGGGAATTTGTAGGCATGGTCATCTTTTCTTACTCTGTAGTAAAAAGTATCAACAAGCAAAATAATATCTTTCCTGTTTTCAATATCATTTTTTATATTCCTGGTTTTATGCTGCAAACGACCGTTTTATGGCATCAAGAATACTTTCACTGCATGTAGACTGAATTAAAGGAAAAAGTTCACGTTCTTCTTTGCGGATATGTTTTTCCAGCGCAAAACCAAGACTATCCAGGTGATCTTCTAAATGATCCGCACCGGGCATCATTTCGAAAAGGAGCTTTAATAATTTATGCTCCCTTATGATATCTTCGGCTAAAGTGTCCAGTTGATGGCTGGTTCCTTTTATATTCAGCAGCACCATATTCTCTTCTGCCATAAAATGCGGGATCAATTCATCCCGGTAAAATTGCCTGGCGTAGGCAGCCTTTCCGGCGATGTCTGCAGGCAATCCTTTAAATACAGGAGCCCCTTTTTGCAGAAGTCTTGCCAGTATCAGTGCTGCGTGGTGTTCGCGCGATAAGGGAGCAAGTGAATCATGTCTTTTCATACTATTTATTTACAAATCTTTTCTGTTGAATCTGCGTGTTGACATCCAAACCGGCAGAATGCTCCATACTAAAAGTACCCCGAAAGAAATGGCCATACCTACACCCGTGCCGAAAAAATCTTTGAATATAGCACCAGTATACCCCATCATCGCTGAAACATCCATATGTAATAAAATTAAAATCCGGGAAAGATCAATGGGGTTTAAGGCGCTGATTCCGATCATTGCTTTTTCAAGTGGATAATCGGCAAACTGGAAAAGCAGGAAGAGCACCAATCCATCAAAAAGTATTGAAAAATATAGCCATAGCAAAATAGCTACCCCGATGCCTTTTGCCTTATCCCTTGTTTTTACAGCCGCCAGCATGGCAATGGCTACAAATATGATACTTAACAATATGCCTATACCCGTCATCATAAAACCAATGGCATTAGGCTGGAACAATAAAACAGGTATTCCCACTCCAATAAAAAAAGCAATTGACAGCGAGCCTGCCAGTCCCGCAAACAGACTAAGCCAGATTACTTTTCTTTTCAACGGCTGGCTTACCAGTAATTCTATAAACTCAGCACTGTTATACACATAAATGGTTGAAAAGATAATGCTGACTAAGGGTACGATGAGCAGGATTATATTCAGTAAGCTCAGTAATCCCTTACTGTTGTTGTCTTCCAGGCTAAATACACTTAATGAGGTTACGAGTAAAAAAAATGTATATACCAATACAATCCGGTTTTGAAGGATATCTGACATTACATATTTAATGATCTTTTTCATACCTGCATTTTTAACATGACACTGGCAATCGCTTTCGCTAATTTTTCTTCTCCTGTATCAGCACGCAGACGTTCGAGACTCTTATGAAATTGAAGCCGCCCATCCTGCATATAAATAATCTGGGTTACTAGGTCATCCAGTTCACTCAATACATGCGAAGTGATTAGTATTAATTTTCCTTTTCTTTTCTGCGCAATGATTTTTTCTTTTAATATTTCTGAAGCCACAGGGTCTAGTCCTGCCGTAGGTTCATCCAAGATCAATACTGCGGGATCAAATAAAAATGCCAGTGAGGCACTTACTTTTTGCCGGGTACCACCAGATAGGGTCCTCATTTTTTTTCGCATAAGACCAGTTAATCCAAATGCCTGAACCAGATCTTCATCCAGGTTAGTTGAATAACCTCTGATATCTTTCATCATATCCAATACATCACCGATCGTCATGTTTTCCGGGTACCGACCTATTTGTGGCATGTATCCTATCTCACTTCTGTATAGCCAGTTTTGCAAAATATTCTGTCCATTAAATGTAATAAAGCCACTATCAGGCATAACCATACCCAATATACTTTTGATAAGAGTAGTTTTACCGCTCCCATTCGGACCTATCAATGCAATACATTCGGCCTTATTGCAGGTAAGGGATACATTGTCGAGTGCATTGAGTTTACCAAATTGTTTAGAAACATTACTGGTAATAATCATATCCTATTTTTAATCGGGCTTTGGTATGGTATGGCAGTAGTTGTTGCGTCGCACACTTCGGCTTTCATTTATTAAAATAACCGTTTCATCATGGGCTTATTATCTTTCAAACCTTCGGGTGTAATGGTCGGTAATACTTTTTCGGTTTTGTCTAATAAAGAGGTGATGAAACTTCTGAATAAAAGCATAGCCGGTGGATTCTTCTCCACGATCATCGAATACATGCTTACGGGTCTGTATGGCACATCGCCTATCTGGTCTTTATTCAGGTCGTAACCATCATACTTATCCCAATAGTTATTATCAAAGGTATTAAGCACCAAAGAGCCATTGGTACTTACATCAAAGGTGTTACCGATAAAATTATTTTTTGTTACTTCAATATCCATACAGCTCGCCTGTATTTTCATGCCCCAGCCATTATTTTTAAACAGATTTTTTTGCATATGTATACGGCTGGCACCCTCCATATAAATACCACTGGTATTTTTTATAAATGTATTTCCTTCAATATAACTGTCAGTTATTTCTTTCAATAATAATCCGTAAGCACCGTCGCCCCAGTTCTCTTCAAAAATGTTACTGTACATTTTTACACCGTGCGAGTACATCACCGAAACGCCTGCCCCATTATTCTTAAAATGATTAGCGATGTAGGCATCATTATGCGAAAACATAAAATGTAAGCCATACCGAATGTTCTTTACTGATGTATTTCGCCAAATAACAGAATGGGTAACGAACTCAAAATAAATACCATCTCTGTGACCGGTAATCGCATTCCCAATTATCTGCATATTGTCGCTCTTCCAGCAATGGATGCCATTGCCACTTTGCTGTTCTTCAATACTCGAAGCAGTAAGCCGGTTATTCTCTATGAGGCAATTGGTCCCATTTTGTATGTATATCCCAAAAAAAGTGTCTTCCAGTATATTGTTTTTTATCACTACATTTTTTCTATCATATATTTTTATACCACTCAAATCTTCCAGGCTTGAAACACCTGAATGTATTATCTTAAATCCGTCTACTACCACACCATCAGCTTTTACAGAAATAATTTCATATTTTTTTTCGCCATCCAATATCGGGTAATTGATTCCTTTAAGCACAATACCTTTTGTAACAGTGAGCGTTTTCTCTTTATAACGTCCTGCACTTACCATCACCGTATCTCCAGTTGCAGCAACGGCAAGGGCCGCTGATATATTTTTATACAAACGATCAGTACCTACAGATAATATCCTGGCATTTGCCTGGTAATAAAAAAATAAGGTCACGATAAAAACCAATGTTTTCATTTCTGCATATCCTCCCATGAAACTTGATTACCTTTCAATTGCGCTAATATACTTTCCATCGTATCTTGCCGGCCAAACGCAGCAATATTTCCATTCATTGGACTTTTTAAGCCAGGGCTTTGTAAAAAAAAAGCATTTTTTACATTTATCAGATCATGTGGCACGTTGAAATTGGTGAAATAAATTCCGGCCACATCCTGCTTTGTTATTTTACCTGATTGTAAAAAAGCCAATATACAATGCGCATCATCGAACTTGTACGCTTTATTTTTTTGGGTTACAATTTCTGCGCCAAACCTGTTATCACTGATTGTCATTTTGCAAAAATCACAGTTATCCCGTCCAATGCTAATGGGTGTGGGTTCGGTATTGCAACTAATTAATGAAAAAGTCATAAGTAAGATTACCAGTAAGGGCAAATTCGCTTTTTGCACAATTAATCTTCTCCCCCGCCTGAATTCAAATATTACAAGGCTTACTAATACCAATCCTACTGCAATAAATATCCAGCCACCAATATCCGGCATAGAATACGCACCGAAATTCAATAATTGTTTAAACCCTATTAAAGGGGGTTGATAAGTCATTCCGGGTACAATGATGGCAGCATCTGGGTTTAAATTATGCCCATAATTATATTCCCATCGCCAGAAATCAATCATGGCTAAAATACCAAACGCCACAAAAAGTGTACATAAGCTATTCATCCATCTTTTCTTTCCCACAAGGCCTGTAAGTAGAAACAAAAAAGAAAAAAACACAATGATACCCGGCAATATGGTAAACTCAGTAAAGTCATCTGCATGAAGGGCTTTCATACCGATGTAATGATTTAACCCGTTAATTATATTAATATCACCTGCTAATTTATTGGCATAAATAAACATCTTTAGTCCTTCAGGGTACTGTGGTGCCTGTAAATCTATTCGCCACATAGGTGCACATAAAACAGCTAATAAACCTAGTCCCGAAAGAAAAAGCAATACCCTTGTAAGTGTAGTAATTTTTGTATTGTTCATATCCAAAATTGAAATGAAACAAGAGAGACAAGATATTCTTGCTATGAAGATTACAGGAATATTTGTGCCTCTCTTTTGTAAATTTATTTTTTGGAATGGCTGCTGTCTGGCTTAGGCAGATTTGTTCCTGTACTAAAATTTATGGGTACGTTACTGCCCGACGGCGATACCCGCGCATAGCCTGACATTTCCTGGTGCAGGGCGCTGCAGAAATCAGTACAATAGAAAGGAAATATACCTACACGGTCCGGTGTCCATTTCAAGGTGGCAGTTTCGCCTGGCATAATCAATAACTCGGCATTAGCAGCACCTTTAACGGCAAAACCATGCGGCACATCCCAATCCTGTTCAATATTGGTTACATGGAAATACACTTCATCACCCATCTTTATTCCTTCAATATTATCGGGGGTAAGGTGTGAACGTATAGCTGTCATGTATACGTGTACTTTATTTCCTTCCCTCACTACTTTTGTGGTAGCTTCTCCTTTGGAAACATAGGGGTTCAGATTGTCTTCTATTTTAAAGAACTTAACTGATTTTTCCTTAATAAGACTCGCTGCCACAGCCTGTGCATAGTGCGGTTCGCCAATGGTTGGATAGTCAAGGATCAATTGCATTTTATCCCCGCTAATATCAAATAGCTGAGCGCTTTGTGCTAACTCGGGTCCAGTTGGTAAAAATCGATCTTTTGTAATTTTATTATACGCAACTAAATATTTACCTGTTGGTTTTCTCGAATCCCCACCGGGTATCATCAAATGGCCGGGAGAATAATAAGTAGGCACCCTGTCTAAAACCTTTAAGTCCTTAACATTCCACTTTACCACTTCGCTTGATACAAACATGGTAGTATAGCCATTGCCTTTGTCATCAAATTCTGTGTGCAGGGGTCCCAGGCCGGGCTTTTTAACCTCACCATATAATGCAGCTTCGTATTTTATTACGGGGATACCTTCGTAATCTCCTTCAAATGCTTTATCAGCGATTGCTTTCTGGATTTTATCAAAACTGAATACCGGGATCAATGCAGCTAATTTTCCACTACCTACAATATATTCACCTGAAGGGTCTACATCGCAGCCATGCGGTGATTTGGGGCAAGGAATAAAATAAACCAATTCAGGAAAATCTTTAACATCCATAACAGTTACCTCTGTTTTGATGGTTGATGTAGCAGTATGTGTTTTTTCGTCATAACGGTTACTAGCATATTTTACGGCTTGTTTACGTCCTTTACCTGCTTTAATTAGTTCCGCTGCTTTCTTCCAGTTTACAGCCATAATAAAATCCTTATCCCTTTTTGAAGCATTCACTTCAAGTAAAGTGTTGGCCTGTTCGGTATTATAACAGCTAAAGAAAAACCATCCGCTTGATTTTCCTTTTCCGGCATGGCTTAAATCGAAGTTTACACCCGGGCATTGCAATTGAAAAGCAATATCCATGTTACCGGAATTTTTATCTACACTGATAAAACTGATAGTGCCTTTAAAATTCTCTTTATAGGTATTAATAGGAACATCACCATTTTTATCATCCGGTGGTACACTAAACCTGGTACCGGCAACGATGTATTCAGTATTTTCTGTGATAAATGGTGAACTATGGTTACCCGCACTATTGGGAAGTTCTATAATTTCAGCAGTATGAAAAGTTGCCAGGTCAACCCTTGCCACACGTGGGGTGTTATTGGCATTGGCAAATATCCAACGTCCGTCAATCTCACCATTGGTTTGCGACAGGTCTAAATGGTGTTGATCATCCCATGGAATAAAACCATGCGACGTATTTAACATAGGTTTGGTTTCTTCTGAGTATCCATATCCATTTTCCGGATTAACAGAAAAGATGGGAACCACTTTCAGCAACCTTCCGCTAGGCAACCCATACACACTTAATTGTCCGCTAAACCCACCCGATACAAAATTATAATACTCATCATACTTCCCTGGCGCAACAAACGTTTTTTCAGCAGCATCGGCACTTACAGCATTGCCGGCGTTTTTAGGTTTGCAGGCCTGAATACCTATCATTAGTGCAAGAACCGTTAAGGCCAATACATTTAATTTCATTTTTTTCATATTATTATGATTACAAGGTTTAATTGTTGGCTCAAATGCTTACTACAAAAAATATCGCAGGTATTATTTTTATTTAACGCCGTCATTTTTTCTCATAAACTCGTAAAGGTTTCTTGCATCGATATCGCTCAAATTTTGATTGGGCATGCGCACAAGACATATCTCCAGCATAGCCTGCGCTTTTGGATCTTTAGTGATCATTTCGTCAGTATTGGTAATAAAATTCATTATCCAGGGGGCAGTACGCCTTGCGCTCACCCCTTTCCAACCTGGACCAACTAATTTTTCATCGGTTGTTTTATGGCAACTACTACATTTTACACTATATACTTTATTACCATTTTCTGCCATCGCAGCGTCTAATTTTCCACTTACTTCCACAGCTTTGAATTTGCCCTCTCCCCTGTTGGGATCATAGGAAGGATTAGCACTTGCCTCTTTTTTTTCTTCAGCTACTGAGGCACTGGCAGGTGTACCGTTTTGATTGCCACATGCATACAGGAAAGCAACCATAATAGCGGCCGTAATAACTCTTTTCATACAGATTATTTTTTGATTGAATAATTTATGATACAAGATTACTCTGACTGTACTTGATTTTTTATGCGTCAAATCATACAGGTTTTGTAAAATATTTAATCAATTAACTTTCAGGGGTTCATAGTACCCGACCCTTCTAAAAGTGTGATTTATGTAAATTATTACTGTAACTGTGTAACAGAAAGCAAATGTCCTATAAGACCTTTAAGAAGTATCTGTTTATATAAACGTAAAAATCTGTCATTCCTTACTGTTTCAAGATTTTGTTAAATCCATCAATAAAAAAATGACATTAATCATTCATGAATCTGCTAAATGTCATTGTAATGAGTTATTAGACAAGATAGCTTTGAATATGTCTGTTTTAATAAGCGAAATGATGGTGGATATTGACTTATTGCTTGCGTGGGGTGCCGCGTACAAAAAAGTGGGTATAAATGAGTTTATTTTTAAAGAGGGTACCAATTGCCAATTCTATTATCAGTTGGTAAGTGGCAGTGTTAGATGGGTAAATATTGATGAGGATGAGAAAGAGTTTATACAAACCATGATTGAAGCTGGGGAATGTTTTGGCGAGTTACCCCTGTTTGACGATGGCCCATTTGCCGCAACAGCAATTGCAGAAGAAGATTCGGTAATTATACGGCTTCATAAATCTGCTTTTTTAGAATTATTGAAAGAATATCCAGAGATTCACTTTTCATTTAGTCACCTATTGGCAAAAAGAGTTCGCTTCAAATTTTTACTGTTAAAATCGCTCGCCCTGCATGCTCCTGAAGCTAGGATCGCAACACTGTTAAACTATTTAAGGGTAGAAAATAAAAATTTCTGTCCCAGATGCAATCAGCTAAAACTTACCCGCCAACAAATCGCTGATATGACGGGTCTTCGCGTTGAAACAGTAATTAGGGCTATTCGCAGTATGCATGAAAAAGGGGAGCTTATGATAGAAAAAGGGAAAGTTTATTATTCTGATATGATTGGAGTCATATAAGTTGCAATGCCTCTGGCCGTATTTTGCCTATAAACGGCAGGTATGCAATTTCCCTTACATCGTTGGCTAAGACTTTCTTTCATTAATCTCCTTTTGGTTTCTTTGATCGGCGTTATTTTACGTTACAAAATCGCCTTTTCATTTCCGTTCATTGATCAAAAACATTTGCTGCACGGCCATTCACATTTTGCATTTTCAGGCTGGATAACACATACCCTGATGGTCTTGTTAGTTAACCATCTTTCCATACATAAGGGAAATAATATTTTTCATAAATATCGTTTTTTGCTGTATGCAAACCTTTTTACTGCGTATGGCATGTTGATCAGCTTTCCAATTCAGGGCTATGGATTATGGTCAATCAGTTTTTCTACCCTTTCTATTTTTACCAGTTATGCTTTTACAATCGTTTACTGGAAAGACCTGAATAGTATTTATACTAATAATGTAAGTCGGCTATGGTTCAAAGCAGCACTCATTTTTAATGTTATTTCATCTCTCGGTGTATTCTCACTGGCTTTTATGATGGCTACTAAAATGGTCCATCAAAGCTGGTACCTGGCTACTGTTTATTTCTTCCTCCATTTCCAATACAATGGATGGTTCTTTTTTGCCTGTATGGGACTTCTGGTTGCGAGGATAGAACATATAGCATCCATTCATAAACGGCTAGTCAATATTTTTTGGCTGTTTTGTACAGCTTGTATACCAGCATACCTGTTATCGACATTGTGGCTGCCTATTCTACCCGTTATATATTGGATCGTATTACTGGCTGCCTTTGCACAGGTGGGGGGTTGGATCAGCTTGATCAATTTGTTTGTACGCAACAAATCTGCCTTAACAAATAGTTTTCCTCTAGCGGGCAGATGGCTGCTTCTGCTTTCGGCAATAACATTGAGTATAAAACTTTTACTTCAATTGGGATCAACTATTCCTTCCTTAAGTCAGCTGGCATTTGGGTTTAGGCCCATTGTAATCGGTTACCTGCATCTTGTATTGCTTGGTGTAATCAGTATTTTTCTGATTGGATACATTCTTTCCTTTCAATTAATACAGATCACCAAAACGGTAACTATTGGAGTCACTGTATTTGTTACGGGTATTTTTGTAAATGAAGTATTTCTTATGGCGCAGGGGGTTGCGGCTTTAAGCTATCACATTATTCCTTTCATTAACGAAAGTCTCCTGATTGCAGCACTTATCATGTTTACTGGGTTGGTATTAATGAATTTCCATTATCGTTATACAGAAATAATTATAGTAAATGATTTGGATCATAAAGCTAATACAAGTTCCATCTGAACTTTGTCAAAAATAAATTATATGCTACAGATAGAACAACAAACACTGGCGAGTATCGCTTTATCACATCACGAATATATTCCTGTTCTTGAAAGGTATAGTCTGGATTTCTGCTGCCGGGGAAAGGAAACACTGGCAGAAGCCTGTAAAAAGAAAAAACTGGCAATTAGCATTGTGATAAATGAAATGATGCAATCTGTAAAAGAAACGAAAACACAAATGCCTTTCACTGAAATGAATGCAGATCAGCTTATTTCTTATATTCTGATCCATCATCATTTTTATGTGAAAAACAGCGTAGGTACCATACAGGGGCACATTGAAAAAATTGTTACTAAACATGGCGATACCTTTCCGTATATGCATAAAGTTTTGAAATTATTTAAAGAGGTTATAGAAGAATTGCTTCCTCATATGGAAAAAGAAGAAAAAATACTTTTTCCCAGAATAAAAGAAATGGCTGCTAGTCTGGGGCAAAATCAATTCACTGCATTTAATCAGGAGTTTATTAATGCACCCATCCAAATGATGGAAACGGAACACGATAATGCAGGGCAACTTTTATTCGAGATCAGAAAACTAACCAATCAGTATACCCCGCCCGAAGATGCCTGTACTACACACAGGGTTTGCCTGGAAGAATTGAAAGCTTTTGAAGAGGATCTGCACCAACATGTACATCTTGAGAATAATATTTTATTCCCCATGGCTAAAAAAATGGTTTCTACAGTTTCAAATTAAATACCACCGTAAGGTATAATCAGGATTAATTAAAAACCTTTCGATATTTAACAAAATGATGGTCAAGAATATGCAATTCCTGTTCTGGGCACAAAAATTGTTGTAAATCGTTGATTTTAACGGTTTTTTATTTTTCGGGCGTCATTTAGGTGTCAATTCTCTCGCTTTCTACCAGATCCGCCAGACAGAGTATAGCCACTGGTATCTCTACAAATACAAGATCTGGCAATCAAATTCAAAGAGATCAAACCCAACAAAGGATAACCATCCTGAAGATGAAAAGATCGCACATGATCCAGAATGCACAATCCATTTCATCAGGATATCTATCAAGACTTTATAAAAGTACATTTAATCTCTTTTTCAAAGCGGGGTATCATAAAAGCTGCCAGATGTATTTCTCCTTCTGGCGTATGCATTTCTCCATTCAATATCCACACGCGGATGAAATTGATAAAATTTAATTCTGCCAGATGCCTACCGATGCAATGCCGTGGCCCTTTCAAAAAAGGAATATAACTAAACGCTATTGGCTGTGTATTTTTCCATCTGTCCGGATTGAAGCAATCAGGTTCATTCCAATAATCCGGATGATGATGCAATGAATATAAAGCAATCAACACTTCTTGTCCTGCTGGTAGGTATACCGAGTCGGTTATGATTTCAGTACCGGCTCTTCTCGATACCCCCATAGTAGCCGGATAATAGCGAAATATTTCCTGCATGAAATGAACCGTATCGGGGATTTTTTCAAAGTCCTTGTGTGTGATACCGATGGGTAAATCAGCTGTTATGCCTAATTCGTTTTTCAGGCGCAACATCCATTCAGGATTTCTGCCTAATTGAATTAAGGCACAGGTGATTAAGTAATCCAATGCACTGTATGCCTCATATAAATGATTCACTTCATCTGCTATAGTTGCTACAGAAAAACCTGATTGCTTTAAACTGCTGATCCAATTCAAGCCTTCATTTTCCTGAAATGAATCACTGGCAAGGATTGTAGTAATTAATGACCGAAGCTTCCGGATCTTACGCTTTCGCCTCCATTCTGCTCTGATAAACCGGGGAAGTCTAACCAGGGTATGTATTGACATTCCAAATTCATCCATCCGTGAGTTGGGATCAATGAGATCAAATTTAAAATCTACCACTATATCTGCGAGTTGCCTTGCCAATGTTGTATCGGGATGAAGGCCATACCCTACTCTCATCAAAAGTCCGGCATTCATATTAACCACTTGCGTAAACAGATCTGGAAAACGCTGAATGCTTTGCCATGGATCCATTATTTGCTGCAAGTACTGGTGCATAAACGAAACATAGCTGCTGATATTGGGTCTGGTAAAAACCGGCATCAAAGCATGTAATCGTTTTTGCCAGGGAGGCCCATCCATAAATAATAACCCATAGGCCATTGGTATTATTTTATAGAATACGCGGTATACGATCGATCGTTTTTCCGTATGCTTTCTTTCCATCAACAATAATTCAATTACTTCCGGGTCGCAGGTTACCAGGGTTCCCTGATAAAGAAAATTTTTGCCATATTGCTGCGTAAATATTGACCATGCCGCTTCTTTTTTTTCGGCAATAATTTTTTGCGCTTCTTTTACAGAAGGGCCTGATGGTATTTTTTTATGCTTGGGTATCATACTGGTTGATTAAAGGTTGATTAAAATGAACAATGGCAGGTATAGGTTTTTCAAATCTGGGTATCATATAGGGGCCAATCTTAACAGGCGCTTCTATTTCAAAACTGCAATGCTGGATAATGGCATTCAAAGTAATTAGAAAATGAAGTTCTGCTAAATGCTTTCCAATGCATTGCCTTGGTCCTTGTAAAAAAGGAATATATGCACGAGGCTCTTTGAGTGGTAATTTCCAGCGATCAGGATTAAACACCAAGGGTTCTTCCCAATAATCAGGATGATGGTGCATGGCTTGTAATGCAATAATCACTTCTTTTCCTGATGGATAGTTTACCCCTTCTACTATTAATGGTTTGCCGGTTTTACGCATCACCGCAATAGCGACAGGATAATAACGATATACTTCTTTCATGAAGTTGATGGTATTGGGCAATGCATCAACATCTTCACGGCCCGGATGCCGATTAGGCCCAATTACCGATGCTAATTCATTCCTGAGTATTGCAACCCAGTTTTTATTCCGACTCAATTCATACAATGCACAGGTAATAGTATAATCGATGGCGTTGAACGCTCCATAGATATGGTTCAGTTCATTCGTCATTTCGTTCAATGAAAAACCTGCTTTTGAGAAAAGGTTGATCCAGTCAATCCCATCCTGCTCATCATTTTTCCGCTGAACCAATATTTCCTCTAACAACCCTTTCTGGATCTTCATTCTTTTTTTCAGGTAGCGTATATCTTTAAAATGTGTAGGCAAAAGCAACAACTGATCTGTTGAAAAACCAAAACCATCGATCCGGCTCTTAGAGTTCATCGTAAGTAATTTGTACTCCATCAATTCATTTCCATAGGCAGCTGCCAATTCATTGGAAGGATCCAACCCATATCCCACTTTCAATACAACCTGTAAGCCAATTTTTGTAATAGTCGTGTAGAGGTCATTAAGCAGCATCCCATTTTTCCACGACTGAACATTTGCCATCACCATTCCGTGAATAGTTTTTCCATAGCTCTCAATATTTGCTTTGGTAAAGACCGGCATCATAGCATGCACCCGCTTCTGCCAAGTTTCGCCGTCCATAAACAACACACCCGGCGCACCGGGTATCAACCAGGACATAAATTTGTATACTGCCGAACGTTGCAGCGTATGTTCTCTTTCCATCAATAATATACGAGTCAATTCTGCATCACTGGTTACAAGATTCCCCTGGAAAATAAAATTCTTACCATACTGAATCGACAGGTCTGCCCATCCTTTTCGCTGATCCTGCCGAATGATTTTCTGAGCGATCTTTACAGAAGGTCCGGAAGGTATTTTCATTTTCATGTTCATGTTTTGGTGATTGGAGGAGTTGGATCGGCAATGGTCCAAATTCCATTTCGTTTATTTTTATCCATCAGGGGCCAATGCTCTTCGTTTGCATCAATAAACTGTTTGCCGATGAACGCAATGATCCGGACAAAACCGGGCAATTCCTTTTGATTTTTCAACGTACCCATTCGTTGTCCCAGCCTGATTTTCCTGGATTGAAACACCAGCGTATCATACCAGAACACGGCATAGAAATAAAAAGCTTTATTGGGATCGAAATCATCCATAAAGGCATTTACTTCTTGTGGGTAAGAGAGTATCCTTTCATAAGCTTTTTTCCCCTTGCCAATAATGTGATGAATATATAGGCCAAAAATAAAATAGCTATCTATCGTCATGCCCGGGGTTGCCTTCTTCAAAAAATGTGGACGTAACTTAATTTCCATCATAATGCTTAACCTGCTCCAGATAATTTCAACCATTTTTATTTCTGAGAAAGTATATTTTGTAACCAGTTGAGAACGGATTTCCGGAAGATTATTCCAACTCATCTTGTCAGCTTCAATAAACGGCAGAAAATGATCCCAGAACAGATCAATATCCACTGCCAGGCCTTTTACCACAGACGCATAGATCTGGCTTATTGGCTGCGTGGTTGCCGTATGTTGCAGTACCCGAATAGAGGAGCAACCATCTTTCCAGAATACCGCATCCCAATGAAACAGTTCGGGAGTGATCTTTTTTTCGGAATAATATCTTTTATTATATTTTCTTGCCGGCAAATGAATACCTACTGGCTTCCTATGCCACCATTTTCCCGTTAGCCTTCTTTCTGCCATGCTTACCGGTTCGAATCGGTAAAAGTACAGCCGCACAAATTTTGGTGGCGCGTCTTTGCTGAAAGGTATTTTTCTAAAAAGAGTATGCACCGTTGCATTACCCTCGAGTAACCGTTGCATGATGGATTCCGCCCCGGTAGCATGCGTAAATTCGTATGGGACTCCACTACCAATCAGCGAACAGATGAAGTTGGCATCGTTTGTGCCATAAGAATCATAAAAAATAGCATGATCCAGTCGAGGGTGATAGGGAGCAATCATGCGTGGAGCCGAATATTCATTGGTTGCCATAAACCGATATTCGTATTCCAGCCAATGAATACCATCATTTGATCCTTCAAAGACCGGCACCCATTTTATGGGTGCTGTACTCTCGTTTGGAAATACGCCATAAGAATGCGTGATGTGAAAACGCAGAATGCTTCTGTAAAAAGTTAATAGTCCGCGTATGAATGCAGACGGAATCTGTAAAGCTGATGGCCAGTGCAACCAGGTTAGCGTACACCAGGAATTGAATGCAAAATTCAATAAGCCTCCAACCACTACAACCAGCACTATGGCACAAATAAAAATATCTTTGATCAACAGAATGCCCTGATGAAAACCTATATCGAAAACTGAAGCATGTACATCTAATAAAGGAATACATATCACAATGGTCACCAGATTAAAGAATCCAAAATTGCTGATCAGCCATATGCCTATCATTAAAAAAGTAATTAAACCGGCAGCAGTTAAACGATACACCGGACCTAAGAAAATCAGCGGAGGAACAATAACTTCTATTAGAAAAGTGAGATACAGAATACAGAGAAAAAAACCGGAAGGAAGTCGCGACAAATACCAGGCACCATAGGATGGCAATGGAATATTTATCATAAAAGAATGAAAGTAACCCCGGTCACGCCAGTTAGATTTCCAGAATTTAAATTTTCCAAATCCAAAAATCAACCTGAACAACAATAAACGGTAAGCCCATGCTATAGCCGGGTGGGGCAATTGTTCCATCTGCAATTGCGGCAACGAATGCAATGACGGTAGAAATAATGCCAGGAATCCGGCTTCAAATAAAACATTATCCCATGGATAACTGAGTACCACAGCAATATCCAGCGATACATACACTAACCAGCATAACAACAAAGCCGGAAAACTAAGCATACCGCCCTGCATCACCAGTAAAGAAGACACAGACCCGGTAATGACCAGTATTTTCAAAAACCGGTCAGAGGCATTGACCCATAAAAGTGTTGGAAATAACAGCCATCTTTTAATGGGTACATAATCTCTCTTTATCTGACCTAATTTATATCGAACCGGCGATATCCCATTCGATCCGGCCAATGGCAGTACCTGCCAATAGAGTTGTATTATGGCTATAAAATAGACCAACCCCAGACATCGCAAAAAAAGTCCCCAAACAAGCAAAGGTTCAGGAAGGGAAAAGTTTCCAAGGATCATTACCAGAATAATAATTGTATCAATAATGTCTTCTCAAAACATACCACCCGAATGCACGTAACCTGATTTTAACATCATTATCCGGTATCAGTATATCTAATTTTTTCCAGGCGTCTTCAATTAAATATTCAGCCTGTTGTTCACAGGCATCAATAGCACCGCATCTTTCAAGCAGATTAATCACTTCGGCTATCACAGTTTTATCTGGCGGCTTCGAACTTACCTTTTGCCATAACCATTCACGATCTGGTTGGGACAGTATACCCATTGCTTTGGTTACAGGCATGGTAATTTTTCCGGCTGTTATGTCTTCACCACGGTCTTTCAAATCACCTTTGAATCCTCTTAAATTTAAAACGTCGTCAATAATTTGAAAAGCAAGTCCCAAAGCTTCAAAAAAATTGCCCAAACCATCAATCTGCGATTGCTGGGCTTTCCCTTTAATGGCTCCCAACTGTGCAAGCATCCTGGCGGGTACAGCAGATTTCAATCTGTGCACAGCCAGTACCTTTTTTTCTAATTCGCGGTTATCGCCAGTCTGCACAACAGCAGGCATCTGGTGATAAAAACTGCTGATGTCCATTGCCTGGCCGGCATGTGCGGCACGCATGGTTTCAAAATAAATCTGGTAAGCTTTTAACTTTACATCAACCGATAATGCATCGTCCAGTAATAATAGCTGTCCTAAAAAATAACAGGCATTACCTGCGTTAATAGCGATCGCTTCTCCGTGTGCTACATGACAAGAAGGACCACCCCTTCTGATCTCTGATTTATCCTGTACATCATCAATAATGAGGGAACCAGTATGTAATAACTCAGGCCAAACCAGCCAGTTCATAAAAGGCTGCGAACTACCACCCACTACATCAATACAGGCAATGGCTGCATAACTGCGCCAGCACTTACCACCCCTGTCAATAATTTCGCGTATGGGTGTAATGATTTGTTTGATGTATTGTTCTTTGTCAAGTCCCTCCAGAAAATGCCGGTTTTTATCACTGGCCACCAATCTTGCAAATTGTTCATCGGTAGGTTGAAGCGGTAATAAGGCTTCTACAGATATGCGGGTTTGTTTGGTAACCGCTTTAAAAAAATCTTCCAGTTTTTCTACATTGGCAAAGCCGCTTCTTTCAATAAATCCAAGGCCAGTTACCGGTTCTGTGCCAAACATTCCTTTAGCATGTACCCTACCTTCCCAGAATGCCGGCTTCGAAATAATGGTGATGAACTCCTGGTGTGGAAAAGCGGCTTCCACCTCAAGATCAATACCCAATTCTGGTATCTGTAAAAGCCAGCTTACAGGATAAGGTGTAAAAGTTCTGGAACTTGTCCAGTTTGTCTTTGGTTTAAAAACAAAGTCTTTGATACTTTTACTAATGCCATCCTCCCTAATCACCACTGCCCATCGACCGCGGCTTTTCATGCCATCATTGTTATCAAAAAGGTCATATACAGAAAGCTGCTGACCATTACTTACCTGTAAGGAAATCCAGTTCCAGGCAATATCATGCATTAGGTTCACTTCAATTTTTGCACCTGAATTGTCGGCAGGCTTACCAAACTCATGGTCATACCAGCCACTGCCTTCTACTTCATGTCGGATATCTTCCAGAATAATAGACCCATTCACTTCACATTCCGGAATAAAATAATAGAACATATCTTCTCCGCCTGTGCCCACCACTACACCATTGTCTCCGTGCCTTATTGGGTTTACCAAAGGCGTAAACTCCAGTTCACAACGAATGGCTTTTTCGGCGTTATACAAACGCAACTTGTAATTGCCATTGTCTAATTTTTCATATTGGTTTACGCCATATTGCAGATGAAGGTTTTCATTATCTACAATAGCATCTTCTTCCATTAATCTGTCAGGTAAGGGAACGTTGCCTTTTACCAACACTTCTTTCAAAGCCCTTAGTAGTAATTTATCAGTAGTATCATGTCCACGCTCTATCATTTTCAGCCCCTCCACCGGCGCAATTCTGTCTACCACAGAATCCATATAATATGCCTTATTATCTGCATCACAAAGTGCCCATGTAATGGAGTGCGCATATTTATATGCCTGTGTTTCTTCATCCCTGTCAATGGCAATTCTGAAAAAGGAGGCAAACAAAGAAAAATTATGCCCTTTACTACTAGTGAGATGTGTGTTCTGGTACCACCATTCAATGGTAGAAGATGCGTGAGGCAGATCATGAACCTGGAGATCTATCGGACCGTCAATCGGCCAATCGGCCGGATACCTCGATACATAATTTGCAACCTCGTTTTGAGGCGTTGGATTTGGATTTTGTGCGGAAAGCATGTTGGTAGTTTTAATATTGGATTATGGTTGATCAACGATTTTTGATATCACGTCGGCACATTTAAAAATACCCTGATGCACATTTTCCTTTATTTTTTGTTTAAATGTCTCTTCTTCTTTTATTATCTTCTTTAAGCAAAAGACAATATCCGTCACTTTCGGAGCTACCAATCCTACACCGGATTGATGTATCCAATTTTCATTTCCTTTTTGTACTGGTCTCATACCGGTACTTTGCAATGCAATCTGTGGTGTTTCAGTTATAAGTGCCTCCGTAATGGTCATGGCACCGGGCTTCCCTATGGCAAAATCGGAGAGATGCAGGTAATACAGCGGTGTTTCTTTTAGATAGCTGAAAACTGCTTTCGGGTAGACCGTTTTAAAATTAGTTAAATCTTTAAATAATTTTTCATTTTTCCCACACAAAAAAATCATGTTCACTGGAAGTGGGTCTTCATTGAGCGCTTTCGCTATCTCCATCGACCGGTTAGAGCCTTGTCCGCCGAACGAAAGAAATCCGGTTGGAAGGCTTGGTTGCAAATCCAAAGATTCAAGTATTTCTTTTTTATTAAGGCTCACTTTTTCATAAGCAGCCGGATCGACTATCATACCCGGTATCCTGAACAAAAAATCAGCATTGATGCCTGCCCGTAGTGCCTGGTTCATTAAAGCATCAGTGGAATTTATATAATATTGTGGCAATTTCGGCGTAAACCAATAGCGGGGTTTTACTTCATCGAAGTCTACCGGAATTGTAATACATTTTACGTAAGGGTTGACTATTCGTGCTGCCTTATATAAAACGGGGTTGTACATGGGTGTTACAGAGATAACCGCATCGACATGATAACCAGACCAAAAACTAGCAATCGCCCTGATGCCATTTTCGTAAACAAGATCATGACAAAGAAGAGAGAGATTGATTTTCCCTTTTAAATCAAATACTTTGTCCTTTACCAATTCGCGATTAAACTGTGTAATTCCTTTTCTTACAACCCATCCAAAGCTTTTGTGATGATCAAAAATATCCACTATATTAATCGCGCGCACATTCCAGTGTGGATATAAGCCTGATAACACTTTCTGCAAGGCCACAGCAGCAGACCGATGACCGGAACCGGCATCAAAAAATACAATATCAAGGTTTTTCATCAGAACGGTTCTTTTAGCTCCTATATCTGCTCATGAATTATTCATGTTGGTAACCCACAAATAATTTACGTTATTTATCAATAACTATCTGTGAGAATACCAAAATAAATGTAATAGTATAAATTATACTATACGATAAAAATATCAAAAAATGGTATATTTAAACACAGATTTCTTTTACAATCTAATTTTGGTCTAGTTGTTATTGGCAATAATAAACTTTTATTGAGGTCATGCTAATATATACAAAAACAAGTTATAAATTTTACTTCTTTTTTTGAGGAGGCGTATTATCGGAGGAATACATTTAGGTAATCCAGATTTAAAGAAGAAATATCTTCAATGTTGGATAGATATTCTAAAGCAGAACACAAAACTTCTTTTTGGATGATACGGGCAATATGCAATGATGTATTAAAATCTATGAAACCATTACAGGTACGCATTAAAAAAACATCTTTACGGGTAGGTTTTCACCACAGTTTTTGGCTGCCTGAAATACAACTTTAACAGGTGCGCTATGTCTACAAGTCCTCGTAATGACATTTTTTTAGTCAAGTTGTAATATTTCAATAAACAATTTAAAATTTCAATAGGACACTAGGCGGAGAATAAAACTATAATCCAGACTTGAAATCTGGTTATCGCAACGTAGTGCAGGTTCTATTCCTGTTCTGGACACGGTTAACGTATTAATATTCACCCGTAATGTATTGTTTATCAAATATTTGCGGGTGTTTTTATTTTTAACATTAAGCGATCAGTGTGCCTACTGGTGTCGCATAGGCCTTGTAACTCAAATAATGTTGTTTTTTTGAGAAAATATACATTAAGTTTATTTTTCCCCTTCATTCGGTTTTCAGTAATGTTTTACTCACCTTTTATTGATTGTTAAATCAAATGCTTGACATCAAAAAAATATTTAACACATCGCTCCGAATAAATTGGCTTCCGGTAGCCACATATATATTGATATAGCGGGCAATCCAAATAGATAAGGTATGCTGAAACCCATCAAAGACAGCTAGAGCAAAAACCAAGGGGCCAAGTATAGCCAGTATCACAAGATGGAATGTCCGCATACAGTCTATGCACAAAGCAGCAGCATAATAAAGCACTTCCAGCAGTATGGATATAAAGAGTTTGAAGAGTTGGGTAAAATTCAGTGTCATCAAATTATACCAGAATCCGCCGAAAGAATCATTCTTAGAATATTTATCCCATTCCTCTTTTCCACCGGGCGCTGTAATGAGTACAGATGGGCCTTGGCCCTGCGCTGCCAAATCCCGTTGACGCAGCAAGTTTTGTGCATCCTGGTTAGTGTTATTTACCTTAGCTGTTGTCACAGTTCCGGTTGGCTTCAGCACCCCGTTGATCACACCCAACACTTGCGGAAACATAGCAATAGCGATAGACAAAGCAAAGGGACGTAACATCGGGAAAAAATCAATGGGTGCAGCGTTAGCAATATGCTTCCATATCCGAGAGCTCCAGAAACTATCAAGTCCAAATTTTCCCTTTTAAAATATCCGTTACAATTTTTATAGATTCCATACTCTTCGCATTTCTTTGTTAACTGAGTGCTCACCATGTTGCAATAAATCATTGCTTCCTCCGGCTTCACATAGGGTTTATAACATATTGCAAGAGCCCTCGGCACTATCGATTCTTTACAATTAATCATATTTCTATAATTTATTAAACCTAACCTCCGCCTTTACATAATCATTTTCCGCCGGGTAATATACCAGGTAACCAAATGCAGCCAGGTCCTTTATCCGCATTAAATAAGTATCCCGTTTGCGAAGTTTCGCATAGCGCATGACTTCGCAGGTGGCCACTTGCATTATTTCAGGACATCCTCTCTCCTGCCAAGCATGAAGCAAAGCCAGGTAGATCACGATATGGTTAGACCCGATTCTGGGGTCGTAAGCGATCGTATCAAAAAAATCATCTAATTGCCCCATGATAATTTTTAGATTGATTTATCGATGACATACCTCGCTAGCCGACGTGGATTTTTACTGAGTAATTTGCCACCTGCTTTGCTTGCTCCCGATCGGTCAACCACCGTTTTTTTTACCAGCAGTTTCTTACGCGCCACCATCTGCTTTTCGATCCACCGGCTGCTCAGGAACCTAATCGCATAATCAAACGTGATCACCAAACTTTCATCAAAAAAATAAAAGCGCTCCGCGATCTCCCATTCATTTTTTAAGGCCGCTATTTGCTGGATCATAAGCTCCAATGGCGTTCCAATCCAATATTTGTATTTCAACAGATCTGCAGATGCCCCAACACCTTGTAATTTTCCCAATACATCAAAGGCGGCTTGAACAGTTATACTATCTATGTGCCCCGGCACTAGTTTACCATTTACCAGTGAATTCCAATCCACCAACTGCATCGCATTACTGACCGTTTCCAAGTCGGAAGGAACTGCCACATCCTTGCGCAAGGTTGCCTGGTAATACCGCAACTCATACAGGTCCTTTTCTCCCTTTTCAAGGTGCACGCAAAACTGGAAACTATCGTTACCTACTTTCTTTGTTACCAGCAGATCAAAAGTAGTTGGCAGGAAACAAATATTACATCTGAGCATGGTTTCCACCGAAGGCTCAAAACCCAACTGTATGAGCCGGGTTTTGAGCGATAAAAGGTTCTTCTCGTTCATAAATGATTAGCTGATCTTTTGTGACCTTGAATTTGATTGGGTATTTTTCTTTGGAAGTAAACCGTTGGAAGGTTTTTGATTGGCTAACAGATCCTTCTTGTCATATTCTACACCTGGTTCACTTACCATACTGGCCACATCCTGTTTTTTTGCTTCCACAGGCGCCTGCCCGTATTTCTGCTCAACTTGTTTTATAGGATAAAACATTTTCTCGCCATTGTTATCATACATATTCAAAGTCTTGAACTGGGGATTCGCTTCGATAAATACTTTCTCATCCTTTCCACCTTTAATCAGGGTAGCCGAGTAAGCATTGCCTTTCTGTAATGACTTCAGCAACGTTTTCACCTGATCCGGATATCCCAGTTCTTTAAATGGCATCCGGCCCACAGTTTCCTGCAAATCGAAACCATAATTACCACCAAATTGCCGCAGTTTTGGGTAACCGGTTTTCTCGTCCATTTTTTCCTGATCAATTTTCAACCAGGCTTTATAGGGAAGCCCTTCTTTAGGTGTGACTTCCTTAAATACGGAACGACCATTCAATAGATTACAGGATTCTTTGAAAGTGATGTTCTGGCCCTTGTTATTGACATAGACAAATTGGGAACGGTTCTTGTCTTCCCGCAATAAAGTGGCGATGTAATGGTTACAGAAATAAGCCTCTTTGCCATCTTTTTCTGTGTGTCGGAAATGAATCACCGCCTGCATCTTGTCTGTACCGAATTCGGCACTAGCATCAAGGGTGAACGAAGGCTGCCCTTCTGTCATTTTCTTTTCCAACTGGGTATTTAATCTTTCATCAAAACCTAAGAACTTTAAAGTGTTCTTAAGGTAATCCATGTTTTCTGTGTTCATAATGATTGTTTTATTTTTTAATAATAGTTCCTATGGAAAAAAGAAGGCGATGATTCCTGCACCATAACCATTTCTTGAACTGGCTTGTACACAAGTCCGGGCATTACGGCTTCCACTTTGTTTGTAAAATCACCAAGATTACTGACGCGAATAACATTCCATCTCTCCTTCATGATGATTGTCAAATGAAAAATCTTCTGCATCCTCCCGATTGGTAAAAAATTGTATATCAAATTCTTTTAGAAAAAGCAGTGTATTGTTTCACGCCACCCAGTTTTCATGTTTTACAAATGCGATTCTTGCTTTCTCCCAGACTTCTCTAGAGATTAAATCAGGCAGTTCCATATTCAGAATTCTTTGGCAAGCATTAGTTGCCTGTTATACACCCTTAAATACAGGTGCCGCCCGCCGTTTTTTTCCAGCACCTCTACTTCAAAATGTTTTTCATCCGGGATGGTGAATTTATTCAGCGCAATCACCCACACCCGCGCTGATCTTCCCTTGATAGTCGACGTGTCCCCATTGATCAATAACGGCTGTTGAATAATCTCCTGTGAGGCCGTGCGTCGCATCGTATGGTTGTCACGCAGGTAAAACCGGAATTGGTCAATATCATATCCAATCTGCGAACGATTCTCCATTTTCAATTTGCAAAACATAAATGCATCCTGCACATACCAGCCAAGCATTTGAAGGAAGACCTTTCCCGATGAATATTTTGAACCCATGATAGTAGGTTTCAATTTGACCACCTTGCTACAGAGTGGATCCATTTTGTTGACTTTCCGTACGGTTGCCTCTGTCCCCAGGTGAATGGTCAGGTGTGCAGGGTGGGCTGCATACCGGACAATAAAGGAATAGATCTTATTATCACCCGTAACAACAGTCAGGTTTGTTTCACGACAGGAATCCGTTGCTGATTTTACCTTCAAAATATTATCAGCCGCTTTCTGCACCATCAGCTGTTCGCTTCCCCTGTCCGTTGAAACAATAGTAGCGGGAAACACTAGGCTGATCGTTTTATTGGAACAGACTTCAATCGTTGTAGATTCAGTAAAAACCTGTCCTAATCCAATTTTACCTGCCAATAAACACAGTAACAAACCAATGACTTTCACAACTAATTATTTTTTTCATTTTCGTCTTTCAGCAAAACCCTGTAGCCAGCTTTGACAGTTACCCTCAACAATTTTACTTTTTTACTAAATAGACTTTTTGCCGCATTGACCCCGACAGCAGCGGCCTGCGCTTTCAGCGAAGGATCAAAGGTCAAACCGCCAACAGATTGAATGCCCTTGTCCGCTGATTCCTTGATTACCTCTCTGCCTGCAGAACCCGGGATATTAATTCCTTTCAAACCATCAACATCAAAAACGGTCAGGGCAACCGGATACAACCGGTTCTGAAACTGTATTGAAGTAACAGTCACTTTTACTCTTTCATTATCTATCGAAGAATTCCCAAAAACAAAACTGCCAACCGGGATCCTTACGCCATTCACCAACACATCCTGTAACAAACGCAACTTGACAATCGATCCTACCAACAGCGTTTGCTCATTATGTACCACCGCCAAAATGGTTCCATTACGTAAAGAATCCTTTAGCGCATCGGCATCCGATAAAAATCCAATCGTATTTTTTGCTGAATCAGCACCGAAATAGCTTCTCTCGCTGTTTGATTCATTAGCAGTTACTGCAAACAATTTGTTCTTTGCTTTTGCTGGTGTTTCTTGTTTAATCCGTCCAGGATTCTGTATTTCCAACAGTTTATCCAGTGTGCCATTCAAAGCTTCTATTTCAGGATCGGTTTTTTTCTGACTAATAGACTGCACCATCATTTGCAATCGGTCAATTTCTTCTGAACTTTCTACAACCCGTTTCTTAACCAGCCGCTCATCATAATCTGGTTGATCTACTTGGCTTTGCAACCTTGCAATCTTCCGGTTCAATGATGCCTCAGATTCATCAGTTGACACATTATTAAAAACAGCCTTTGGCCGGTAATTCGGGTCCATCCTTAATTGTTCCGCACGTTTCACTGAATCACGGTCCGCCATTGCATAGAAACTCAATTTATCCAACGCTGATTGATTTTTCAGGTTGGCATCAGGTAACTGCGTATTCAGGCCACCTGTTTTAGTAGTGGCTTTTGTTTGGACGGATGTTCCTCCTCCCAATAACCAAAACAACAGCAGTAAGAATAGCAACACTATCAATGGCAACACGGTCAAAAACCTGCGCTTCTTTAAAAACTTCTGTGACTGTTCTTTCATCTTGACTCCGTTTTAAGGTCCCTGTTCTCCAGGGTTTCCCATTTCTCAATTAAAAACCCATGCGCATTATGATCACTGCGCGATACATTGCGTAAATAACCTTGGCTTACCAGGTTGCGCGTAACAATACTGGTTGGCCGGGTGATCTTGACGGTGGCATAACAACGGAAAGCATAGGGTTCGATCTGCGTATCTACCAGTACGCTGTCCACCGAAACCTGTTGGCTGATGTTTCCTGAGATCACACCCGCGTAATAACCCGTTTCTTGTAAGTTATCATACTGCTTTTTAGCAGAAGCGTCTGCGAGATAAAGTGCTTTGGTCAGGTTCGACTGTATGGTTTTTTCATCCGGATCCAACGTAAAAAAATAAGTAAGAAACACCCGCACATGATCCCGCGCTTCCACGGCAATATTATCCTTGCGGCCTGATGCATATGCCTCCAATGCTTTATCTCCAGCCAATACGTAGATCTTGTTTTCAAGTTTAGCGGATAGCTCATAACTTTTAAACAATACAAAAGCACCTAACAAAAAGCAACAAATCAATAACAGAAATGCAAATAATCTCACGAATCTAAAAGCGGAATCAATATTTCTTACTGTATCAAAACTCATTTGCCACCGACTTTATCCTTAAAATAATTATTGCTTATATCATTGTCACCCATACTACCACTCATCCGCGAAGCACCATTACCAAATTGATCAGCCGTCATACTTGTTCCTCCGGCCATAGATGCCGCAGCCGCTTTGGTTGCTGAAGAAGTAAAAGAACTGACCTTGTGCACCAGCGCATTATCCCCACCCGCATTCACGATATAATTAGCCACGGATGGCACACAGAAATAACCGACAATGGCGATCAGCAAAAAAACAAAGTAGGCCGTATCACTCATCGACACAGCAGGCATACCCGGAACCTGTATATCATAAATACTTAGCCGAATCAGGTTCTCCTGGATCTTGGCGATGATCGCCCCGAAAATATTGGCCACCGGCAACCACAAATAAATATTGATGTAGCGGGCCAGCCAGACAGTCACTGTATGCTGGAACCCATCGTAAATCGACAAACCAAAAACGATCGGTCCGATAATCGCCAGTACGATCAGGTAAAATGTGCGCATGGTATTGATACAAAGCGCTGCCGCTTCAAAGACCAGTTCCAGAAATTCCCGGATCAGTTCACGAATCCAGTTCGCTGGATTGAGCGCACCCAAACCCATTACACTAGCATCTTTTAACTGCAGAAATTTTTGCATCGCCTTATTCGATCCCCTTACCATCGCTTCAGTCCCGGTAACGGTTGGTTGCAAAACACCATTTATCAGAGCGATTATAGAGGGAAAGATCAGGATACAAAAACCCAATACAAAAGGCCGAAGTAAACCATACACATCAACCGGTTCCGCGTTAGCGATATGTTTCCAGATCCTGGCCCCGATATACCATAATGCCCCGAAACCCCCAATCAGCCTTCCCACACCGATCAACTGGCTGCATAACGGCATCATATCCGCATACAACTGATCGAGTACCATTTGCAAACCATTCATACGCTATTTTTTAAGGCCATACCAGGCACGCATGGCATTGTTATCTTTTTTTTGTTGGGCACGCGCAGCCGCAACGATATTTTGTTCCTTGACTAGTGTTCTTACAAAACCCAGTGCATCACCTACATCTTTATCAATGCGGTCTATCGCACCAATCCGCTCCTGGTCACTCATCCGCAGAACACCAGGGGTGAGCACCAAATTCAGTTGGTCGAGCTTTTTGCTGATCAAGGTTTTGTACTGATCAAATTCGATTTTTGTATTACATAATTCATTTGCTGAAAAAAAACCTGATTTTAAATAAACACCATAAGCTGCATTTAATTCAGAAATCACTGTTATTTGTTTATGTAGAATAGTTTGAACAACCGAAGCGTTTTTAATTGGTGGTGCCACCTGCAATAACTGATCTAAATAATTTTTATGCAAGTCAAAATTCCCCTTAGCCAAACTGGCAACTTGTTTATAACCGTTACTGATCGTAGTATACCCATGATACATACTGCTTAACATCGTTTTCATCTGAACCAACTTCTCTATGTCGAGTTTCAATTGTTCGATATCCTGTAACTGTGTGAAACCAACATACGAAAACATTATACTCAATAATAGCAATCCTGTCCTTTTCATACATATTATTTAAGGTTTTTAATAACGGCTTTAACTTGGCCCAATTCTTCAAAATAATGTTCATAAATGGCCTTTTGTTTTTGCGTCCATCCTGCGATCTCAGCCATTTTTAACGCGTGCAATTTGTTCTCAATTTTTTTTTGAATGTTCTGCAATACCAATGTTTCATTTTGCAGCCGTTGTACTTTCAGATCAATGGCTTTGACCACTTTACTGATCACAGTCCCAACAATCGGAATTTGAGCCTGAAGTGAAACAGTAAGTAGTAAACAACATCCAAACACAACTGACTTAATAGCTGTTTCCATACGACCATATTTTTGAGTTGCCTTTTCTACTTTCATCTTTTCCTTTTCTTCCGTTGTATAGGTAAAATATTCTTCTAGGGACACTTCCACCCGGTATACCTTGGAAACAATCCCTCCTAAGGAAATGAACACTTCCTTGTATTTGCGCAGAGGGTCATTAGCTTTATTGATGGAAAGCACCATTGCTTTTTCCTTGTCCGTTAATCCTAATAACTTTTGGAGTCCATCAAATTTGTTCTGGTACTTAGACTGGTCCATTAGGATCTTGCAATCCGCATTATTGACGATAGATTGCTTCACGATCTCCGAAGAAAGGATGTCCTCGATCTCCTGGGTCACCACAATGGCTTCCCCAAAATATTTACGAACCGTTTTAAACAGGTATTTGATATAATCCGCCATACCCGCTTTTGCAATGGCTTTCCAGGCCTCTTCGATCAGGATGATCTTGCGTACCCCTTTGAGTTTTCTCATTTTAGAAATAAACAGTTCCATGATAATAATGGTAACGACGGGAAATAAAATGGGATGATCCTTGATATTGTCAATTTCAAAGACAATAAAAGGCTGATCCAACAGATCCAGGTTTTCTGTGGCATTGAGTAAATAATCGAACTCACCGCCTTTATAGTATGGCCGCAAAACATACAAGAAGTTTGACACATCAAAATCCTTGTCCTTTACATTCTGTGTTTGTAGCAGCTTCACAAATTCAGTTTGAAGGAATTCATAAAAAGAATCAAAGCATCTGAATTCAACAAAAGATTCATAGTACAGTTGCAATGCATTGGATAGCGCCACATACTCAGACCGGAAAAAACTTTCATCATCCTTTTTCCAAAGTGCCAGCAACAAAGTCTTGATACTCTCTTTTTTTTCTGTGTCCAAAACAGAACCTTCCTCCAGGTAAAATGGATTAAACCGGATTGGCTCTCTTTCTGAATAGGTGAAATAATAACCTTTCATCATTTCACACAGACCTTTATAGGAATTTCCCATGTCCACCACGACAATATGAGAACCCGCTTCCAGGTAGGTTCGCGAAGTGTGATTGGTTAAAAATGATTTCCCGCTGCCCGATGGCCCGATAATCATTTTGTTCCGGTTGGTAATGATCCCCTTTTCCATCGGCTCATCTGAGATGTCTACATGTATGGGACGGCCTGAAATACGGTCACCTAACCGAATCCCCATCGGACTGACCGAGGAACGGTAATTGGTTTCGAGGTTCAGGAAGCAACAAGCCTGGTTAGAAAATGTATCAAAGGTTTCATTTATGGGCAGGTCAGCCGCATTTCCCGGTATGCCAGCCCAAAAGATCTGCGGGGCGCCAACAGTTTCAATTTTAGGCGCAACATCCATCATTGATAAAGCCGATGAACACAGATTCCTGATCTCCCTCAAATCTTCTTTGTTATCTGTCCAGGCCAGGATATTACAATGCACTTTTACCGGCATCCTGCCCGATCCTACCGCTTCATTTAAAAAGTCCTCAGTAGCGAGTTTTGCCATGGCATTGCTTCTCGAATAAGCCGATAAACTTTGCAAACGCAGTTTTCTCGATTCCAGTTTTTTTATCGTTTCGTAGGCATCCTCGATAAAAATATACTGGCTGTAAATATGGTTGCAGGTCAACAACTGCCCCACCGGTGTCGCAAAGCCGATACTAAACTTTGTTTTGTCAGTAGAATATTTATCATAGTTAATCCTGGGCCCGCAAACCGATGGCAGATCCTGTGGATCTGCAAGCGTAAACAGTTCGCAATGTTTTTCACCCACACGAATTCCATTTTCAAAGCTGATATCCCTACCAACATTCTCCCTTCCTAAATTTATATACTGATGTATGGTTTGCGATAATTTTTCATCCTTTAAACGATCCATTTTTATAAACCCACTATCCAATAAAATTTTCTCAAACTGCCCGGCAACAGAAATCAACGCTTCAAAGAACTTTTCATCCAATGTTTCCTCCGGTACAATATGATTTTTTAATAAAGTGGAAAACAGTGAATTTGGCTGCACTCTACCCCTCGGCTTGCGGGTTAAAAACAAATAACAATGGTGATCCAGGTATGGCCTTTCGTTAAAAAACCGGTCACTACTTCTGCCTAAAAAACTTTTACTTTGAGAAAAATCAACCTTGTATGTTTCTTCGGTGAACCAATCCTGTTTATATATGACAGTACCTGCGGGCAACACTTTGATCGCTTTAACCCATGCCTGGTGAAAGGCTTCGTATTCATTAGCACTCAATGTAAAAATCTCAGGTAGCGCGCACGAATAGCCAAGCGTTATATCTCCCATCTTGGACAGGATCGCACAGCGATCAACAGAATAGATAGGTAATATGTCGGAAAGATTCTTCATTTATATTTAATGATCTTAGGTGTGTATTTACCCGCCAGTTTTTTCATCATTCCATGTTCCCCGTATTGCTTACTTATTTTATGGACATAGAAAAAAAGTCCTGCTCCCAATCCAAAAACCACCAACACACAAACCAGCATATCTGCGCCTATGATATATAGTACTGCAAACAAAAAAAGCAGTGCCAGTATTCCGCCACCTAACCACCAGATATACTGCGCTTTTAAACCCTTGAACTCGATAGGTTGATTGATCCCTTTGTTGATGGTATAAAGACTGCTCATTGGTAAACCGATTCCAGGTAATCATTAATCACGCCCGCGACCACATGATTCAGCATGGGGTTCTGTATATCCTCATTCAAGGGCATTTCTTTAAAAAGACCATGACAGGCACTGACCATGTTTACCAATTCATAATGCAGGGTTCCCGCTACTAGCATCTGTTCATAGGCATCAGTGAATTCCATCTCTAACAGATCCCTGATATACCGGAACCGGGATGGTTGCAGGTCGGTCGTGAATATTTCCATAAAAAAAGATTCAGAAAGATTGGTTGGCTTCGCATTATTCAGCACCAGTTCCACTTCCTGTATTTTTTCCGTCACCCATTGATGTAAGGCATCGTCCTGCTCCAGTTGGAACAATAGTTCTGGGTTATTCTCTTTGATATAGCCCAATAGCAGGCCCTGTAGTTTGTTGGTCATAATTTTTTTCCTTTAGGTTTGGTTCTGTGATTTTTCCGTTTTTCCAATAACCCATGTTCTATTGGCTTTCCTTGCATAACCATTCCGGTTCCTTCATGGGTATTATACGCTTTCAGCAGTTGTTCCGTTTTTAGTTTTGCATCCAGCTCATTCAACCAACCCTGGTCCTCCAGTAACCAGACAAATCCCAATGGATCCATTTGCTGTTGCGATGGAAGGGTGACTGCAACAGCCTTTTTATGGATGGCAAATTCTTCTGGTGTTCCCAAAAAAAGGTTCTTGGTACCCTTGTCAAACCAGAGTTTGTACTCCCCCGTCGCTGTTTCATACAGGTCATCTAGATTGATCCGGTTGGCGAAATTTTCAATTTCCCTGAATTCATTCAACCGCAGATCGAGATAGAACATAGTTCCACCTATATCGATCTTTGGTAATTCCCTCGCCACCCTGCTACCCATAAACACTTGTCGCTTTAAAATCTCGCCAATAGAATAAATATCATTCAGCCTTACGCTTATCATATTCCAAAGAATGCCCGGATCACTGTTACCACTACCACCAGGAACACGCAGGCGCCGAACCAGGCCGCTGCTACTTTTCCTGTATCATGGTCGCCAGCGCTCCATTTCTGGTAAACCTTAACCGCACCTATCAACCCGACAATGGCCCCGACTGCATACATCAATTGGGTACCTGATGCGAAATAGCTTCTCACTTTATTATTCGCTTCCAGTATACCTGCATTACCGTCCTGTGCCAATGCAGTAATTCCACAGATGGTTAATACAACAAACCCTACTATCTTTTTCATGGCTTCCATAAGTTTTCAATTTCTTCCAAGCCGATACCCTGTATTCCATGTATCTCCAGTTCTTGGTTGATGTATAGATTGATCATGCCCCTATATTCTGTTGACTCTAACAGCACAAAATCTTTGATCCTGGATTTTAAGGCGAATAAAAGTTCAGGCAATGCTGGAGTGTTATCTGAAGCCTTCCGAATGACGAGTCCTAGGTCACTGACAAGTTCATGCACGATTGGCATCAGGTCGCTTTTTTTCATGGGGGCTTCCGGTGTCTCCTGCTGATGGTTGTTCATAGACAATAAAAAATGAGTAATATCTTTTTTATAGTAGGTATAACCCAGAATAACAAAATATATAAACGCCATAACCCCGATGACAACAAAAAATTCTGACCAAGTAGTGGAGATAAACATTTGCTTTGCTTTTGTTGCACAAAGCTATTTTGAGAGCGAGGGATGATTGATCCAAATTTGATAACGAAATAAAAATAAAACTTACCAATTTTGGATGGATCAAATCTTTTTAGAGAGATAACAAATCAGAAAAGGTGCTTCTATTGCAACCAATATAGATATGCACAATTCAATCTTAGTTTTAAAATCAGCAATGTGAAAGTCCCTTGCGATTGTATGAAATGAAATCACCAATGTGCTGCCAAGAATAACCCCAACTACACCCTGAAATATTTTACTTCCAATTGATATATTTTCCTCGCTTGTCAAGAAGAATAAAATATGGATAAACCCGCAATAAATTACCCAAATCCAAATGAGGATAATGACATCATGTATCTGAAACGGAATCTGGCAGATGAAAAAATAAAAAAGGATGGTCAGAAAAAGATTGACTAAAAATGCATATCCAACGGCTTCGATTTTCTTTAGGTAGTCACTCATTTGCATACCACAAATCTATCTATCCTGCCAATAAAATCATAGCGTGTAAACACTCATTTTTATAGTGTATTTACCGCATCCGACTGCCAGTATTCCTTCGTTTCTATATCCATTACTGTCAACCTCCCATTGTGGCTGGTACCGGTATCCATGTTCCAGATATTTAGCAGATGCATAGGTTGATCTGTACCCCAATTGGTCGTAGGCGAATGACCGAGAAAGATTTCATTGAAAACCGTTTCCATTTGGAAATCTGACAATACCTGTTTTGACTGTGGAAGTTGGGTAAATGCCAACACCTCCAACCATAAAGTCCGGTTCCAGTAATAGTTCTTTGAAGGCTGGTCAAAGAATGGCAACGCTCTTTCAAAACCGCCATGCACATAACAATTATTCTGTTCATCTATATAATACAATAGCTGGTTCGTGAAAAATTTCCTGTGGCTCTCAGGTATATCCTTTTCTTCAAGCGAAGTTTTGCAGCCTCCTCCTGTTTTTGGAATGATCTTAACCGGATCTTTCAGCCTTTCCCCGTAAGATAATATCGTAGCCTTACCCCCATGTGCCCAACCACCAGCATGATAGCCGCTTATGATAAAATCATAAAGCCAGTCATCATGGTTGCCTTTTATTGAAATAAGGTTCGGAACTGTCAGTAGGTAATCAACACATTCATAGGACTTTGGCCCTCGATCAACCACATCACCCAACTGGATCAGCCGGTCTGTTCCCGGAACAAATCCTGCCCTTTCAAGGCATTGTATCATTGGCTTGTATGCGCCATGAATATCTCCCATTACAAGTGTTCTCATATTTTCAAAAATAAGGCTGATTTCGTATGTAACACGTTTACAAACGTTTATTTTTTCCATTTTCCAGAAAATGGAAAATTACAAAGAATTTTCTTATATTTGTCTTATGGAATCAATTAAACCGCACGATATCATTGTCCTATTGAAAGTTCTCATGAAAGGAGAATCAGGTTGGAAATATGAGCAGTTGGAAGAAGAATTGGGGTTCAGTAAATCCGTGATTTACCGTTCCTTGTCCCGGTGTGCCAAAGCAAAATTCATAAGCCCCAACCCATTTGATTATTTCTTTCCTTCTAACTTATTGGAATTCCTTCAGCACGGAATACAATATGCTTTTGCCGTAGAACCGGGAAGAATCTCCAAAGGAATTCCTACTGCCCACTCCGCCCCTGTTATGAATAAACAGATTATTGCCCAAAATGACCAATATATCTGGCCGGATGCCAAAGGATCTGTTCGTGGCCAGGTAATCGAGCCGCTTGATAAACGCATAGCTGAGATCATCAAAAATGATCCTGAATTATACGATATGCTTGCACTGATAGATGCTATACGGGTAGGGAAAAACAGGGAGAAAGAAATTGCCTGTAATCTATTGAAAGAAAAAATCCAACTCCATGCTGTCAAATATCAATAAAGAAATGTTGACAACCGTTGCTCGTGGCCTAGGCCATTTGCTGCCAGAAATGGTGTTTGTGGGCGGAGCGATCCCGGAGCTCTATATACCCGAAGGCGTGCAGGTAGCAGAGGTCCGGCAGACAGACGATGTGGATTTAATCATTGAGATCGTCGGTAGAAGAGCGTTCGCGGAACTGGAACAGCAACTACGTGACTTAAAATTCGAGCATGAAAAGAAACTGATCTGTAGGTGGATCTATAAAGAGATCATCGTGGATGTAATGCCCACAGATGTAACTATTTTAGGATTCACCAACCAATAGTATAAAAAAGGAATACCAAATGCGATTCCCTACCAGTTGGAGGATAAACTCTCTATAAAAATTTTGACGCTTCCCTATTTTATCGGATGCAAACTGGAAGCATTGTTTAATCGAGGTATGCGCGATCTGCGTCTAAGCAAGGATTTCGAGGATATTGCTTTCCTGCTGCATTACTATCCGACTACTGCAAAAGAAATTGTAAACAGTGTTCCTGATCTGAAAGAATTTATTAAAGCACGTTTTAAATATCTCTTGAACAACCCGCAATTAAATGAAGCCATTTTCTGTGTGTTACCGGCCGGTGAAAATGATCCTGACAATATAAAGAGGACGCTGTTTGCAATTAATCAATTAATACACAATTCATAGTTATTTACTTTTTTTGGCTAACAGGAAAAGCTGACTATCTCTGCCATTATCATTGGGTTTGAATCGCAGTTAACCTCATAGGGTGGATTAAGCCCAGTATTAGTATGAATTTAATCAATGTCATATTTATGAGTGAACTCTCTATCCTGTTTTCTTAAACCCACACAAACAATTCGCTGTCATTCCCAAATACCCCGCCAGCATCTTATCCGAGAGCATTCTCCCATCTGTCATCCATGTACGATCTGCTTTTAACTTTTCAAACCGCTCTTTCCTTGACAACATCAGCAGCCCTGTATGGTATTCCAGGTCGGCGATTTGCAGTTGTGCAATCAATAATAAATGAAGATGCAACTCATGATGTTTTTCCAAAACGTTTTGAATATCATTTCGCATAATATAAATCACCACTGTTTGTTCAACACTCCTGATTATATAGCGAGAAGGTGCGTGCTCAAAATAACTCTGCGCAGAAATCATCAACTCATTTCCTTTCACAAAATTCAATGCCACTTCCTTGCTTCCGGTTTCAAAATACAATTTCATTAATCCCTTCACTACAAAGGTCATTTTATCACAAACCGCTCCCTCCTGCAGCCAGACCTGCCCCCTACGCAATTCTTTGGCCCGGATCACTTTCATTAAATCACCGGCCGCTTCCGGCGACAAAGGATGAAGGCTGTTTAGGTATTGGAAGAATTCAATCATCTATTGAAAATTGCCGAAACTGAAATGAATAGAGAACCCGAAGGAATTTTGAAATGGGGATACGGCAGTAGCGGTACCATACGGAACCAGGTAGTGAAAATCAATGCCCAGGGATTGATCCATAACCAAACCTTTGTAGCCAACCCCCAGACCGATAAATTTACGGTTACCATAACCTGCATTTTCCAGGCTGAACCCGCTACGCAAAAAGAATTCATTCATATAACCATATTCAAGGCCACAACTGATCCTGATCCTTTTGATTTGATCGGGTTCATTGAAGGATGAAAATATACCCGGCACCAATAATTTATTCATATCCATGGAAATTTGAAACCGGCTTCCGTCTTCACCATTAATAGTAGCATAGCCAATACCCAATCCCAAATTGGTTGGCAAACAAGTTTTTGCTGTAAAGTCACCGCTATTTATTTTGGGACCGATATTGGAAACCACTATTCCCCATTCTATTCGTTGATTAGGGTCATCGCCTACATTGGCAAATTGGTAATAGCTGAAGTCACCGCAAACGCCTATTCTATTTTTGGGTGTCTCGGTAAAAGTGTTTTGGCCAAGCATTTTCAAAGCCAGGCCCAAAGAAGTTTTATCGTTAACCTGCAAAGCAAAAGATGCACCCACGTTAAATTCCCTTGCATGATAGGTGGCAATAGATGCACCGTTGTTATCTCGGCTGGTAATGTCACCAAGGTTTAAATAATTAAGGGTGACACCCATTGCAGAAGTATTGTAAACGTTGCCTAAATAATTAACACTAACAAACCGTATATCATTACTTAGGCTACTCAACCAAGGCGTATAACTAACCGAGACCTGGTGAAAGTTTTGGGTGAACGCTGATTTGGCAACATTGTAATAGAGTTGCTGATTTTCAGATGCTGATGCAATGCCGAGATCACCCATTGCAAGACCCCTGCTCGAAGCAGGTATTCTTAAGGAAGGAAAAGCAGTTACAACAGGCGATTGTCCAATCGCGAAAAACGGAACCCAAAAAAATAGAAAGATTTTTTTCATGGGATCAAGATTTTTTTCGTGATCGTATCTGAATGCAGCCCTAAGTCATCAACTACATACAAGGAAACTGTTTGCTCACCCCTCAAATGAAAAATCCAGTTGGCAACTGCTGAAGGGGAAAACAAGGGCAGGTTGTTGACAGTAAAATAGTAGCCCGTAATGCGGCCATATTGTTTATTGGTTTTGGTGGCATCAAACCGGTAATACCAGTTATCTCTTTGCGCGCTGTCCACAAACTCTAAATACAAATTAGGTACTGCTTTATCATTGCTTAGGCAATCCACGATCAGCGTTTTTGCAGAAACCTTGCCCAACTGATCGGTCAGGTAAAAATCAACTGCATATATTCCCGATGTATCACAATAACAAAACATCGAAGTGCTGTCACCCGCTACAATAATGGGTTTGGAATCTTCCATCAATACGCCTCTATACACAAAATGCACTTTCTTACTGGTATCACTGTAATGGATATTCATTTGTTGCAAGGATGGAATACTGTGCATCCACAAAAAAGGATTGATCCATCCCGTTATATTCGCAGGATCCTTTTCCCGGATCTCCATGCTGTCATGCAATTTATTAAAGGAAAGTATCGGCACGGGTGCCGCATCATACAGCGATTTGTATTTATCGCTGCAGGCTGCAATGAATACGACCCAGCATAGGAACAAATAAGTTTTCATAATCAGTATTTATAAATTTTATCAGTATGTTTTTCATTATTATAGATGGCGGTTATCAAATACTTAACGCCTGACGAAAGATTGTCTATGTTGTTTAAACTAAACAGGTTTTCCCCTTTCAGTCCTTTGAATGTCCATGAGCGAACCCACGACCCTTCTCCCGTAAACAGATCAACACGCAGGGATTCATTTCTTTTCAGGATCACCGAGAGTTTTAATTCATTTTGAAACGGAACCGGAAAAAGGTTCCAGTCTTTTAGATTGCCCGTCCAGGAATGATCAACTAAAATCAACGAGTCAGGTTTCCCGATTTTGATACAGGCAGAAAAATCTGTCAGGCAGTTCCGCTCACTGATCGCTTTTACTTTTACGACCACACTGTCTGCCCTGGTATAATAGTTCTGCGACATGGTATTGGAAGGGGTGACAACCGGTTGGCTGTTACCCAGGGTCCACTGGTATTGAGCGGCACCAACAACCTCCGCCACCATGGTTACCCGTCCTCCATAGGAAATGTCCTTTGCGGTAACCGTTAACTTACCTGCCGGGTACTCAGTATCGTTCGATGTAACAGCGACAACGGTGCTGTCAAAACATCCTTCTCTTTCAACAAGAACGCGGTACTGCCCGGCATAAGCCGAAAAACTTTTGTCCCATGCCACTGTATCCCCGATTGGCGTATCCGTCCATCGGTATAATTCATACTGTTTATTTTTATCACCTGGCAACACTAATAGCTTTGTCCTGCCTCCTTCGCATACTTTTAGATATCCGGTAATGATGGGTGTTGAAATCGATCCTGTCGTAATGATTACCGCATTGGAAAGCGCCGGGGCATCACAACCTACATTCGATGTAACCATCACGGTATAGGTTCCCGCTTGTGTAACAGCCATCGTCTGACCAGAACCCGAAGTAACCAAAACGCCATCCTTGTACCAGGTATAAGTAAATCCTTCCGTCCAGTTATAGATCGTCAACTGCCCGGTATCACCATTGCACAGATGTGTTTTTGGTGAAAGCAATACCGCGGCAGCAGGTTGCGCATTGATGACAACAATGGCAGACCCACTTGCAACATTTGTGCAGCCAGTGCTGCTGGATTCCTGCACACTGATGAGTGAATAAGTAAATGTACCAGGCACATTGGTCGCAGCAGTAACGGCTGCGCTATTACCAATAGTAGTTGTTACAGTTTGATTGGCGCCACCATTAATTGAATAGGTAAATATGTATGGTGCAGTTGCATTTGAACCAGTAAAAATGATCAAAGGAGACGAACTGTTTTGACAAACCGTTGTATTTCCTGCAATCGTTGCAGCAGGTAATGGATTGACAATAACCGTTGCATTACCATTTGCGCCATTGAAGCAACGCTGCCCACTTGACTCCTTCACGCCAATCAATGTATAGGTGTAGGTGCCTGCGAAAGTCGTAGAAACGGGTATGGAAATACTGTTACCCGAGGTTGTCGTTACCGTTTGATTCGCACCACCATTAAGGTTGTAAGTAAATGTATAGGGTGCTGTTGCACCACTGCCCGTAAATGTGATCGATGGGGAGGAACCATTCTGACAAACCGTGGTACTACCCGCAATCGTGGCAGAAGGTAAAGGGTTTACAACAATTGTCGCAGATCCTGCAGCTGCCTTACTGCATGTGGTAGCACTTGATTCCTGTACACTTACCAAAGAATAAACAAAACTGCCTGCTGTGCCTGTCGGGGCATTAACGGTAACACTATTTCCTGAAACAGTTGTTACAGTTTGATTCGCACCACCATTGATTTTGTAAATAAAGGAATAGGGTGCTGTTCCGCCACTACCTGTGAATGTGACCAGTGGTGCTGAACTATTCTGACAAATGGTAGCAGTTCCTGCGATGGATGCTGCTGGCAATGGATTGACTACAATGGTAGCCGAACCGCCTGCTGTATTGCTACAGGATGTGCCACTTGATTCCTGCACACCAACCAATGTATAGGTATAAGTACCAGCGGAACCTGTCGGTACGCTGATGGATACACTATTACCCGATGTCGTGGTAACACTTTGAATAGTACCACCGTTAATTTTATACGTAAAAGTATAAGGTGCCGTTGCACCGTTTCCTGTAAAAGTGACTGATGGTGCAGAACTATTCTGACAAACCGTTGTACTTCCCGCAATGGTTGCAGAAGGTAAAGGGTTCACAACGATTGTTACAGAGCCATTGACCGCACTACTGCATAAAGTAGTACTGGATTCCTGTGCACTTACCAAAGAATAAACAAAACTACCAAGTGTGCCTGTGGGCGCACTAACTGTAATACTGTTGCTGCTTATAGTCGCAACTGTTTGATTGGCTCCTCCATTGATTTTGTAAATAAATGTATAAGGTGCAGTTCCATCACTACCTGTGAATGTAATTGTTGGCACCGGACTGTTTTGACACACAGTTGTCGCTCCTGCAATCGTTGCTGATGGCAACAGATTAACAACAACTGTTGCAGATCCTGATGCTGAATTTGAACAGTTTACACCGCTTGACTCCTGTACGCTTACAAGGCTGTAGGTATAAGTACCGGCAACAGCAGTGGGCACACTCACAATAACACTATTGCCACTGGTAGTCGTTACTGTTTGATTGGCTCCGCCATTAATCTTATAAGTGAAAATATACGGAACAGTTGCGCCGGTTCCGGTGAAAGAGATACTCGGCGCAACACTGTTTTGACAAACCGTGGTAGTACCTGCAATCGTAGCAGATGGAAGGGGTTTTACGACAACAGTTGCGCTCCCGCTTTGCGCATTTGCACAAACTAACCCACTGGACTCCCGCACGCCAATCAATGAATAAGTATAGGTCCCGGCGGAACCGGTAGGTACTGTTATGGAAACAGAATTTCCTGAAGTTGTAGAAACTGTTTGATTTGCGCCTCCATTGATGGAATAGGTAAATGTATAAGGCGCCGTTCCTGTACTTCCGGTAAAAGTTAGTAAAGGCGACGCACTATTTAAACAAACCGATGTTGACCCTGCAATAGATGCAGTAGGCAAATCACGCACCGTTACCGTTGCAGATCCACTGACTGCATTGAAACAGGCTGTACTGCTGGATTCGCGAACACCAATTAAATTATAAACAAATGCTCCGGCTATAGCGGTTGGCACAGCTACCAAGACATTACTGGTGCCTGTCGTAATCGTTTGTGTCGATCCGCCATTGATATTATAAGCGAAAGTATAAGGTGCCGTACCGCCACTTGCATTAAAAATAATCGAAGGTGAAGCTGCATTTTTACAAACAGCAGTTGTGCCCCCAATAGAAGCAGTTGGCAAAGGGTTTACTGCAACAGCAGTTGCCGTGGATGTTGCCTGGCAGCCATTGGCATCAGTGACGGTTACAAAATAACTTCCGGAAACAGTTACATTGATAGCGCTGCTTGTTGACCCATTGCTCCATAAATAAGCGGATGCGGGACTAGATGAAAGTGTGACATTGTTACCCGCGCAAAACGTTGTTGGCCCTGATGCTGAAATACTGGGCGTAGTAACCGTATAATAACTAACCGAAACGGTAACAGAAGCTGCAAAGCAACCACTCTTTGAGACCGTGACAGCATAATTACCAGGCCCAACTGAAATGGTTCTGGTTGTCGCCCCATTTGACCAGGCGTAGGTGTCATAGCCCGCACCGGCATCCAATGTTTTTAGCGCACCTGGACAGATAAAAAAAGATGTTCCCGGTGATGGTGTCGGGCAGTTTCCCGTTGTGATGACTACTGAATTACTGTTAGGTGAGTTGCCACAAACGTTACGATCATATGCATAATAAGTTCCTGCAACACCGGTCACCATATTGTTTCCTGTCGCTCCGTTTGACCAGGTTATAGTGGAACCGCTCGCATTAAAGCTCACCGACTGCCTGTTGCAGAGCAGCTGGCTACCGGGGGGCGTAACTGTTGGTGCGACGGGACTGGACAGCGTGGAAATATTTACAGACGCACTATTGCCTGAGTTACCACAACCATTGGTTTCATAAGCATAGTAAGAACCTGCGGTGTTAACGGTTATGCTGTTGCCTGTTGAACCATTGTTCCAATGAATGCTACCTCCAAAAGAAGGTGAAGTGTTGATGAGTTGAGAGGCACCATTACATAAGGTAATAGATCCGGTAACATTTAAGGAAGGCGCAGTTGGCGAAGAACCCGAAATGAGTGTGATGGAATTACTATTTCCACTGTTGCCACAGCCATTACTTTCATAAGCATAATAAACACCAGGCGAAGTGACACCAATTGCCGCCGCTGTCTGTCCGTTGCTCCAGTGGATCGTGCCGCCGCCTGATGCACTAACCGATAATCCAACCGGTGTTCCGTTACAGATAATTGTACTCGAACTCGTGATCGTAGGTGCAACCGGTGAACTGCCGGTTGTAATAATTACTGCCGGTCCCTGCGCAGAAATGCCGCAGGCATTATTTAATGTTGCTGTATAGGAGCCGAGAGTATTGACAACCTGTGTCCCTGAATTAGCCGAGATCAATCCACCATTCAAAAACCAGTTGGTGTTTCTACCGCCGGGAATCGTTAGTGTTACTGAACTGCCGTTACATAACTGAATCGGCCCCGCCGGTGAAATATCCGGTGGCGCAGGCGTACTACCTATAGTACAAATAATCGTATTGCTGTTTCCACTGGTACCGCAGGTATTACTTTGATTTGCATAATAAGATCCAGCACTCCCGGTTGTAATACTGCTTCCTGTTGCACCCGTGTTCCAGGTAACCGTTGCCGTGAGCGAAGGCACGAACAAAGTAGCAGTTGCACCGTCACATAATAATGTGCTCTGATTTGTTACGATGGATGGTGCGTTAGGAGTTGATACAGTTGTTATGTCAATTGCATTGCTGTAATTACTCGTACCACATGCATTGCTTTCGTAAGCCAAATAACTCCCTGCAGAACTGACTGTAATACTGTTGCCGGTTTGTCCCGTGTTCCAATACACGGTTCCGCCATGTGCGGAAACAGCCGTTAAAGTAGTAGACGCACCATCACAAAGCGTGGTTCCGTTGATGCTAGAAATAGCAGGAACATCTGATGTGTTGACAGCTGTGATCGTGATAATATTACTATTACCGCTTTGCCCGCAAGCGTTCACTTCATAAGCATAATAATTTCCGGGTGTACTGACAGTAATCATATTGCCTGATTCCCCTGTGCTCCAATGGATCGTACCACCGGCAGAAGGAGAGCCGTATAAACCCGTTGAACCACCGTTACATAAAACGCTTTGCGGGCTTGCAATCAATGTGGGAGCTGGCGGTGTTGTTCCATTGGTTACAATAACCGGATCTGATTCAGGGGAAACACCGCAATAATTTGATAAGTGAACACTGTAGGTTCCTGTTTCATTGACATTATAAACCGCACCAATGCCTCCATTGTTCCAGACAAAAGTTCCACCATACCCCTCAGCGGTCATAGTTCCAACTGTTGATCCGCACAAAGGAATGTTTGATGTCGTAATAGTTGGCTTAACGAGGTCATTTGTATAATCCGGCGTAAAGGAATAATCCCTCCGAGGTGCGGAGTTATTATTATATCCTTCCGCCCAGATCGAGACAGACTGCCCGATGATCCACTGACCGGAAAAATACCCATCGTACTCACTCGTTCCTGAACTTTGTGTACCGCTCGATGTAAAACCAACACTGGTTCCATAAAAAGTGGACAGATTAGGTGAATTAACGCCATCTGCTACGCTTACATGATAAGTGAAACTTAAGTTCCCATTGTAACAGGTATAAAACTGGTCGGTCACCGTTATAGTAATGTTTTGCGCACTCACCCTGCACACTTGAACCAGCATCAAAAACAATACACACGCTACGTACTTCCGCATAACACTTGGTTGAATGATGATTTAATTGCCGAACGAATATTTTAGTCCCACCCCGAAAACGAAATGGAATTGGCCGAGACCTTTGTTGAATAGGTATTTCTGGTTGATAAAGGCAGTTAATGCAAAGGCATCCGTTAAAAACAGTTCAGCGCTACCTTCAGTTGCAAGGCCATAGTTGAGTCTCTGAGAAAAAGATTTGTACTGGTACACCCAGGGTTCGCTTTCATATTGTATCGCTGGCCCGGCACCGATCTTGAATAGGCTGAAGGGAAATTCAATCAGGGCTTCAGCCCCGCTGGCTGAATAGTTAAGGCCATGCGTTTTTGATTTATCAAGAAACGCGCTAATTGAAAATTCAAAAGAATAGTTTGTCGGCTGCTGGTAACGCAATGCCACATAATCTCCTGGTATGAGGCTATGTCCTGCCCGTAGTTCGATTGACTGAGACTTTGCCAACAAGGCAGGCAATAATAAAAAAATAAAGCAAATTGATTTCATACCACAAATGTGGAATGATATGGAGCGCCCATTTCGTAGTCGGGTTCGTAGTCTGGCAGATTATTTTTAAAATATTTTGTTAAACAGTATTTATTCCACCTGTCTTTCATCTATTCGGGAAATATAAGTTTCCAGAGATGCACGGATCTGATCCAGAAAAGCAACAGAATCTTTCCTTCGCAAAATCTCCTGGAACCTGAGTGAAGTGTTACCCAATTTTACATCCAGAACAGATTCAAAAAATTGGGTTATCCCTTTAATTGTGATCTTCCCGTGATTAAATGTCTTATTAGCATAAAGCCCATAGATAAGTTCAATCAGATCAGTTTTACTGGCAGTCCAATTTAGCTCAGGTAATTTTTCTTCCGTTATGTTTTGAGCCTGTGGCAAAGAATGGGATTGCAATAAACTTTCCATAGCGGTAACCCTGATAAGAATTTCTTGAAGGATCGGCAATAGCTCACCAGCTTCCTTCAATGGAAGTGTTTCTTTCATAGGATGCAGTTAAATGAAGTCCTTCCCCAGTCTTACCTTTCGTTTTGCCATTTCAGAAAAAAGTCGGAAAAAGCTACATTATTACTTTAACGGTAACCAATTTGGGAATTTGTTATCCATTCAGTTTTTTTATTTGTTCAAGTGGTAAGTTTTATTCAAATAGCACATTTTTGGTCAGCTATTCATAGAATACAAAAAGGCCGTCCCTTCTTATAAAGTGGCGGCCATTACTAATGATATAAAATATCAAACTGTCTGCGTATATGTGACACTTACAGAATGCAGACCAATCGGGTTTGATTTTCTAGTATAACTGTGTTTTGTATGATTTTCAATTCGCGATTTGGGAATTGAAAATTCATTTCTGTAGTAAATAATTAGTGCTTCTACCTCCAGCATCTTCTTTTAC
>JAYSXR010000012.1:0-2219 GCA_043717145.1 Chitinophagaceae bacterium
GGTTAGAAAAGTGAAAAGTAGCAGAAACCCAACTTGATTTTTTTAACCTCTTTTAACTCCTATCCCCAATTAATTTTTACTTACCCCGTACATTTGCCACATGACAAAGCTCAGCGTAAACATCAACAAATTTGCCACACTGCGCAATAGTCGCGGGGGAAATAATCCTGATGTAATAAAATCCGCAATAGATGCACAGCGTTTTGGTGCGGATGGTGTAACTGTGCATCCTAGACCTGATGAACGTCATATCCGGTATGATGATGTGAGAGAAATTAAAAAAATAATCACTACCGAATTCAATATTGAAGGCAATCCAACCGAACAGAAATTTGTTGACCTGGTGTTAGAAACCAAACCCACCCAGGTAACACTTGTACCCGATGCACTAGGGCAGTTAACCAGCGATCATGGCTGGGATACAATTAAAAACAAAAACTACCTTATTGATATTATTTCTGTTTTTAAAAAAGCAGGTATCCGCGTATCAATTTTTGTTGATCCCGTTATTGCCATGGTGGAAGGTGCCGCCGAAACAGGTACGCACAGAATTGAATTATACACGGAAGGATATGCGAAAGAGTTTACAAGCGGTAATCGGAAGTCGGCAGTAGCTCCTTACGTAACAGCCGCCCAAAGAGCATTGCAATTAAAACTTGGGGTTAATGCCGGGCATGATCTTGACCTGCAAAATTTGCAATATTTAAAACAACACATCCCCTTATTAGATGAAGTAAGCATTGGTCATGCATTGGTTTGCGATGCGATTTATCTCGGTTATGAAAATGCAGTGCAGATGTATAAACGGCAGATCAAATAAAATTTCGAATGATACGTCTAAATCTTGAATGAAGCTGCAATACATCCGGAATTCACCATTGATATCGTACATTAGTTATTCAAACCTCTCCATGAGAAATTGTTTATTGCTCATCAGTTGCTTGTTGACTGTTGCCCTGCTGGCACAACCACCGGTAAAGCCTCTTCCACCATTACCATCCAAAGAACAACTGCAATGGCATGAGAAAGAGTTTTACCTGTTCATTCATTTTGGCCCGAATACTTTTACCGATAAAGAATGGGGTGAAGGAAATGAAAATGCTTCTGTTTTTAATCCAACTGCATTAGACTGCGAACAATGGGCGCGGATTGCTAAAAAAGCGGGAGCCAAAGGCATTATCCTTACGGCTAAACACCATGATGGTTTTTGTTTATGGCCGAGCAAGTTTAGTAAACATACAGTTAGGGAGAGTAAATGGCAGAATGGCAAGGGCGATGTGGTAAGAGCTTTATCCGAAGCCTGTAAAAAAATAGGTATTGAAATGGGGATTTATATTTCTCCCTGGGACAGGAACCACCCCGATTACGGAACACCAGGGTATAATGATGTTTATTTATCAACCATGAAAGAGCTACTCACCCACTATGGAAAATTTTTCGAACTCTGGTGGGATGGAGCCAATGGCGAGGGTCCTAATGGCAAAAAACAGCAATACGATTTTCATCGTTTCCAGGATTCTGCTTTCAAATGGCAACCGCAACTTATGATTTTTAGTGATATTGGACCGAGCATTCGCTGGTGTGGTAATGAAAATGGTTTTCTTGGTAAAACCAATTGGAACTTTTTAGATACCGCTGGCTTTTCAAGAGGATCCGCCGCACCACCAACTGATACACTTAACCAAGGAAATGTAAATGGCAGATACTGGATACCGGCAGAAGCCGATGTATCTATCAGGCCGGGATGGTTTTATCATGCAGCAGAAGATGCCAAAGTAAAATCGTCGAAAACTTTATTCAATCTATACCTTCAGTCTGTGGGTCATGGCGGAAATTTATTATTAAATGTGCCGCCCGACAGAACCGGTAAAATCAATGCAACAGATTCTACAGCTCTAATGGGTTTTAAAAAAATCAGGGAAGCAGCATTTGCAACGGACCTTTTCACCCAAGCAAAAATCACTTCCAATACCCATCAAAACAAAAGCCTTGATAAGCTGACTGATCATGACATTAATACTTTTTGGACATCATCCCATCAACAAAATACGGTGCTTGTTTTTGAACTGTCACAAAAAAAACAGCTGAACAGTGTGGTGCTGGAAGAGATGATCAAATATGGTCAGCGTGTCCAAGCTTTTACCGTTGAAGTATTTGACGGAACCAATTACCACACTGTTTTCACCGGCACGACCATCGGCAGAAAAAAGATTGCGGTA
>JAYSXR010000111.1:0-4993 GCA_043717145.1 Chitinophagaceae bacterium
ACTGCCAACTCTAGTTGGAAAGACCATGCCCTGTATCTTAACTACGACCCGACAAATAAATTCGGACTGACATTCAGAGGTGATTATTTTGATGACAGGAAACTAAACCCCTTGATTGTAAATGCGAAAAATATTTTTGCGGCCACTCTTTCTGCAAATGTGAAAGTTGATAACCTGACCATCATCCCTGAATTAAGACTGGATAATGCAAACGGAGCCATATTCACAAAAGGATCTGGTGCTGCAACAAAAAGCACTGCTACTTTCCTGTTAGCTGCCGTATATAAATTTTAATTGCATAGATCACACAATTTATATTCATCAAAATAATAAGACCATGTTTTCAAAAACATTAAATAACCTAAAGCGAATGGGGATGAGCAGAGCAACTCCCAAAGTTGTGTATAGCCTCACAAAAGCAGAAAAATGGCGTCTTGGATTAACCATTTTTGCAGGAAAAATTCTTGGAGTTATTGTTGTTCTCGCTGTAATGAAAATGCTTCCGGGAATGATGGCAAGCCCTGTTAATGCAGCTGAAACTTATTCGCCGCATGAGACATCTATTATGAATTCTATTAATACCGTTTGGACATTGGTAGCAGCCTTTTTGGTATTTGGTATGCAGGCAGGTTTTGTAATGCTTGAAGCAGGCTTTGCCAGATCCAAAGAAATAGTAAACGTTTTATTGGAATGTATTTTTGATACAGCCATTTGCGGTATACTGTTCTGGGCAATAGGTTATGCATTTATGTTCAGTCATGGAAATGGTTTTATTGGCAAAGACTGGTTTTTCTTATCCGGTGCCCCATCTACCTATGAAGCAACAGGAATACCTATCCTGGCACACTGGATTTTTCAATTTGCTTTTGCTGATACCACATCAACCATCACTTCCGGTGCTATGATCGGACGTACCAGTTTCAGAGGTGATATTTTGTATAGTATTGGTGTAACAGGGTTTATTTACCCAATTATTGGTCACTGGGCCTGGGGCCCCGATGGCTGGCTGGCATTAATGGGAACTCCAGGTAACTTTATGCCTTCTTTAGGCCAGGGATTTCGCGATTTTGCCGGTTCTACCGTGGTTCACACAATTGGTGGTATGATCTCTTTGGCAGGTGCAATTGTTCTTGGCCCACGTATTGGGCGGGTATTTAAACGGGATGATAAAGAAAAAGGTGGATTACCACCAGCAAGTAACCTGCCTCTGGCTGCGGTGGGTGCTTTTATTTTATGGTTTGGCTGGTATGGTTTTAACCCGGGTAGTACTTTATCGGGAATGGATGCTGATGGCATAGGCCGTATTGCAGCAAATACAACATTAGCAGCTTGTGCAGGTTCATTAACTGCTATGTTGCTTCCTTTATCATTTGGTCCGAATAAGGGTAAATATGATCTTTCTTTTACCATTAATGGATTACTCGCCGGCCTGGTTGCGATTACCTGCCCTTGCTATTGGGTATCGCCATTAGGAGCCATATTAATCGGCCTGGTTGCAGGAGTGGTGGTTTATTACGGAACACTTCTACTGGAATATTTAAGAATAGATGATCCTGTTGGAGCTGTTCCTGTACACGGCATTGCCGGTATCTGGGGTACACTTTCGCTGGGCCTATTTGCATCTGGCCAATATGGGGCAACCGGACCGATAGCTGCAGATAATTCTGCACCTGTAACAGGTTTATTATATGGTGGTGGTGCGAGTGTATTAAAAGCACAATTCATTGGTAGTGCCGTTATTACAATTGCAACCTTTGTTATTGCTATGATATTAATGTGGATTGTTAGTAAACTACCTTATCCATGGAAATTGCGCGTTCATCCTGAAGCCGAAACAGGTCCAGGTCTTGATATTTATGAACATGGCGCATCTGCTTATCATTCTTAGCAGTACATAATGGTTTAGCAGGCAGCCTACTCTTTTAATTTTTCGGCATAAAATTTTGCAGAAACTCCTAAACAAAAAAAGGTATCGATATTGATACCTTTTTTTGTTCAGTAATATGTATACTTATCTGATAATGTTACCCATATTTGTTACCACCTTAAGTGTGTTGGATTAAAAGTGAATGTATGCGCAATAAAATAAGACCTTCATTCTGCCATTTTTGATAAATGTGGATAACTTTTCTAAAAGTAGGTAACTGTAATAAAAACCGATTTTTACCTCAGTACACCTTATTTTTCTTGTCCTCTTATGAAAAAAATCTTTCAATGAGATATGGTTAATTAAACTTGGGTGTTAACACAAAAAAAACTTTATATTATTTTTATTTTAACTATTTAATGCCATTATTATGAAACAATAATTTGATTTAATTGCAGTTTTTTCTATTGACCTTCACATTGGTTATATTCAAAAAACTACAAAAAAAATTATTATGAATCTATTACTCGCACAAGCTGTAGTGAATGCTCCGAACGAAAGTGCTTTAATGATCGTTGGTGTTGTTGCATGTATCGGCGTTTTTGCATTGTTGCTCAAGAAAAGGAACTCGAAATCTGCTGCATAAATTTATGTTTTAGATTTTCAGCTGAAATCTAATAGCTTTTAAAGGGCAGTCTTATACAGGCATGCCCTTTTATTTTACGCTATCCTCATTTATTCCATTCTTGCATGCATTAATAGCAGCGATGAAAAATCCTTCTGTCAATCTCCGTTTTACTCATTCAGTTCCCAGTCTATCCTTTTTTTTGCCTAAGTTAGAAAAATGAAACTTACGCTACAGCTGTTACAATATGTTTATTGCGTATATGCTTTACTGATTTTTATTGTGCTTATGTCTCTGGTATGCCCTTTTATTATGCTATCCCTGTTATTTGGGAAGATCAAAGGTGGGAATATCATTTATCAGATCTGTCGCTTATGGGCAATCACGTGGTACTTTCTCATTGGCGTAAAGCATAGAGAAATATATGAAGCACCTCACGACAGGAACAGGCAATACATTTTCGTATGTAACCATATTTCTTATATGGATATCCCGCCCATCGTTTTAATCGCTCACCAACCTGTGCGTATTTTGGGTAAATATGAAATGATTAAAGTGCCTATTTTTGGTTGGATATATAAAGCGGCTGTTATTTTGGTAGACAGGCGTGATTCTGAAACAAGATCAAGAAGTGTTCGAGCATTGAAATCGGCCCTTAAACACCATATTTCTATTTTTATTTTTCCTGAAGGCACATTTAATGAAACCAGGAACCCATTAAAAGAATTTTACGACGGGGCTTTCCGCATTGCCATAGAAACCAAAACACCTATAAAACCGGTATTATTGGTAGACACCCTTGACCGCCTACATTACCGCGGTATTTTTGAATTAACGCCTGGCATCAACCGGGTAATTTACCTCGAAGAAGTGCCCGTGGACGGCCTTACCCTGAAGGATATTCAATCTTTAAAACAAAAAGTATATACCCTCATGGAAAGCGGCCTAATGAGGTATCGAAACTATCCATCTGCATAAAGCTTATTTTTGAATAAATTCACTTGTATTGTTTGTTGAAGTTATTATACCATTAGCCTTACCTAAAAACTATACCTGGGCCGTACCTATACATTTGCAAAACTCAGTGCAACCGGGTATCCGTGTGGAAGTGGTATTGGGAAAGAATAAAAGATATGCCGGCATCATCAAAAAAATACTCCCCGCCAAGCCCGAAGCCTTCCAACCAAAAGATATTTTAAATGTACTGGATACTGAGCCCTTATTATATCCGCAGCAATTACAGTTATGGGACTGGATCGCGCAATATTACATGTGCAGCGAAGGGGAAGTAATGCAGGCTGCTATCCCCTCTAACCTTAAATTATCAAGCGAAAGTATTTTAATATGGAATGAAGAACGAGGACTCGATTTCAGTGACCTCGGTGATGCTGAATATATTGTTGCGGAAGCACTTGAACTAAAAAAAGAGTTGAGGCTAAATGAAGTACAGCTATTACTCGATTCTTCAAATGTGTATCCTGTTATTAAAAAACTGATTGACAAAGGGGTTTGTCATGTCTGGGAAGAATTGAAAGATAAATACAAAGAAAAAACAGAAACCTACATTACACTTAACCCTGTTTACCACAACGAAGTCAAACTTGCTGACCTGCTTAACAACTGGAGTAAGGCACCCAAACAGATGGAGTTATTGCTCTCCTATTTACACCTTATAAAAACAGAAGGCGAAGTAACACAGCCACAATTGCTTACAAAATCAAATGCATCGGCAGCCCAGTTAAAAGGCTTATCGGATAAAGGAATTTTAGTTATAGAAAAAAGGGCCAGAGACCGGATAAGAACACTTCCCAAAAGTATCCAGATAGATTTTATTTTGTCTGCAGCCCAGGAAAAAGCTTTGTTGGAAATAAGAAATGGCTTTCTTGAAAAACCAGTATGTTTATTACATGGCGTGACCGCCAGCGGTAAAACAGAAGTGTACACCAAACTGATTGAAGAATGTATACTGCAGGGCAAACAGGTTTTATATATGTTGCCTGAGATCGCACTCACATCTCAGATCATCAGGCGCCTGCAAAAGCATTTTGGGGGATATATTGCAATCTATCATTCTAAATTTAATCCTAATGAAAGGGTGGAGATATGGAATAAAGTTAAGAACGGCGAAACAAAAGTGGTATTAGGAGCGCGCTCCTCTTTGTTCCTCCCTTTTAAAGAGCTTGGTTTAATCATTGCGGATGAAGAACACGACGCATCTTACAAGCAACAGGAACCGGCACCGCGTTACCACGCAAGGGACGCGGCTATTTATTATGGGGCCTTATTCAAGGCTAACATATTACTAGGGAGTGCCACGCCTTCTATTGAAAGCTTTTACAACTGTGAGCAACATAAATACAGCCTGGTGCGCCTCGCAGAAAGATTTGGCCAGGTAGAATTACCACAGATTGAAATAATAGACCTGAAAAAAATACCTTCCAAAGAAAAAGGAAAGATCGCGCTAACCCCTGCTTTAATTACTGCCATTGAAACTTCTTTAC
>JAYSXR010000112.1:0-4964 GCA_043717145.1 Chitinophagaceae bacterium
TGTTAACAGAATATAGTAACCTTTATTCGCATGATTTCTTTTTGCCAACCGGCGACCTGAGAGATGAATGGGCATCTGCAAAAAGGGCGCAGATAATTATCGTAACAAAATGCCCGTATGATCTTTCCGCAGAAATGAAGCAAAAAGCCATCCGAAGCCTGAATCCGGGTGCCATGCAGAAAATATTTTTCACCACCATAGAATATGGCACACCTTATCATATTTTCAACCATGGCGACGAATGGTTGATTACCCCGAGGGATGAAGTATTATTGGTTTGTGGTATAGCCAATCCCAAGCCATTAAAAGAATACCTGCTCGAAAAAACACATACTTACTACCAGCAGGATTATTCTGACCACCATATTTTTTCAATAGACGACCTGAACGATATTAAAGTAAAATTTGAAGAAATCACGGCCAACGACAAATTGATCCTCACTACCGAAAAGGATGCGGTACGGTTATTAAAGTTCCGTGAACAGCTGGCAACACTGCCTATGTACGTTTTGCCCATCAAACACTATTTCTTATTTGAGGAAGGTGAACAATTTAATGAACTGGTTACTGATTTTATCAGGAACTTTAGTTTCAATCCCGCAACATGAACAAGAAGAAATCAAAACAAAAGTCAAAATCCAAGATAACCGCACAGGTAACTCTCAAAGGCAGGTTGGAGGTAACCAGGTCAGGAATGGGTTATGTGATCGTAGAAAATGTGGAGGGTGATGTACTGGTTCGCCCCGGCGATTTTACTACTGCACTCAACGGAGATACCGTTCGCGTAAAAGTGGTTAAGGAAAACCTGCGCACAGGAAAAAAAGAAGGAAAGATCACAGAAGTGGTAACACGCAAACAAACCGAGTTTATAGGCCATCTGCAACTTTCAACCAACTATGCTTTTTTTATCCCTGATACAGATAAACCCATGCCCGACCTCTTTATTCCTTTAAGTGACTTAAACGGCGCCAAAAATAAAGACAGGGTAGTGGCAAGATTAGTGAAATGGGATAAAGATGATAAAAAACCCGTTGGTGCCATCGTAAGTGTTATGTTACCCGAAGATGAGAATGATGCTGCCATGAAAGAACTGCTGGCACAGGCAGGGTTCCCATTATTTTTTCCGGAAGATGTTATGGAAGAAGCCGCCAGGCTCCCCGATGTATTGGATAGTGAAGAACTGAAAAAAAGAAAAGATTGCCGCGACATACTTACGTTCACCATAGACCCGGTTGATGCAAAAGATTTTGATGATGCTATCTCTATACGAAAATTAAGCAGTGGCTTGTACGAGATTGGTGTACATATAGCAGATGTAAGTTATTATGTAATACCCGAAACTGAACTAGATGAAGAAGCCTATAAACGGGCTACTTCCGTTTACCTGCCCGACCGGGTGAACCCGATGTTGCCTGAAAGAATTTCCAATGAACTCTGTTCACTCCGTCCGCATGAAGATAAATTTACGTTTTCTGCCATTTTTCAAATGACCAATAAGGGAGAAGTAAAACAATACTGGTTGGGAAAATCAGCCATCCATTCCGATCACAGGTATTCGTATGAAGATGTGCAGGAAATCATCGAAACAAAGAAAGGCAAACATGAAGAAGAAATTTTATTGTTGAATGATATCGCGCAGCGCTTACGCAAAACGCGTTTCAGCAAGGGGGCCATCAATTTTTCTTCACAGGAAGTTCGTTTCAAACTGGATGAAAAAGGGAAACCCATTAGTGTGGTAGTCAAAGAAAGTAAAGAGGCCCACCAGTTGATTGAAGAGTTCATGTTGCTGGCAAACAGAACAGTGGCAGAAAATGTTGCCAAAATCAAGATCAATAAAAAATCCCTGCCTTTCCCTTACCGGGTGCACGATCAGCCTGATAAAGAAAAACTCGCACCTTTTTTAGTCTTTGCAAAAAAACACGGTCATACATTCGACATCTCTTCCCCGCAAGCCATTGCACATAGTTTCAACAGTATGCTCGCAGAAGCCAGAGGCAAACCCGAACAACATGTATTGGAGCAATTAGGTATACGCACCATGGCCAAAGCGATTTATACAACAGAAAATATTGGCCACTATGGTTTGGCATTTGAACATTATTGCCATTTTACTTCACCCATCCGCCGTTACCCCGATGTGTTGGTGCACCGGGTATTACAATCCATCATAGAAGACAAGCCCATCAACGATAAGAAGATGGAAGAAAAATGCAAGCACAGCAGTGAAAGGGAAAGAGCGGCAATGGAATGTGAACGCGCCGGTAATAAATACAAACAGGTAGAATTTTTGAAAGATCATTTAGGTGAGGTATTTGAAGGCGTGGTAAGCGGGGTATCCAGTTTTGGTTTCTGGGTGGAAACCGTTGCGCATAAATGCGAAGGATTGGTAAGTATCATCGGCTTATCTGATTATGATGAGTTCCGCCAGGTAGAAGGTGATTATAGTTTGGTGGGCAGAAGAAGCGGCCGCGTCTTCCGGATGGGTGATAAGGTATGGATACGGGTCGTATCCGCCAATCTCGAGAAAAGACAATTGGATTATGAATGGGTGATGGATGCAGGGGCAGGAGGAGAAGACAAAAGTCAGAAGTCAAAAGTGAAAACAGAAAAGAAGAAAGGTAAATAAAGTTTTCTCTGTGCAACTTTATGTACAGTGGTACACAGAGGTGTAGTAAATTTTACCCATTCGTTTCATGAAATAAAATACCATGTTTCTCTAACGCCTTTAATACCGGCTCATAAATTCCGGGAATGATCGGGATATGTAAACCGATTTCATTAATCTTTCCTTCCAAGAGTAAAATCGCTGCTATACCCAATGGCAATCCTACGGTCGTAGCCATAGCCGTTCGCAAGTTATTTTCTCCCTTCACCACCAAAGAACTTTTTACCTTTGATTTTTTATTTTTTACTTCATACGCAATCTCATGCAGCATCACCACCATATCCTTATCAGCCGGTTGTAATGCCCATTTTTGTTCTATGATAAACTGAAGTATTTCAGCCGAACTGCAGGCACCTTTATTGATCAGTGTTTCGTCAGTCAGTCCTAAAAAATTAAATTGCTCCTGCAAATTTGTATCCGTAAACACAGTGCTGATGCCTTTCTGCCTGAAATGCAATTCGAAAAAGGAAGCGATAGATAAACTGTCTGTCTGATGTAGGGTGGTTTCATCTGTTAATCCCAGTTCAACTACCTTCTGCCAGCCTTTACAAAAATCAGGATAACGTAATGTGGTTCTCATAAAAGTTTCAGCCTCCTCCAACTTATAGATAGGAATATAACCCAATGAATCCCTGTTCAGGTAATAAGCCAATTGCCCAACCCCATCAATGTTTACCTCATTACAATTACCAAAAAGCTCCTCATACTTTTGACTTTTAATTATCGACCCTTCTTTATATACCGCTCCCGCCTTACCTGCCAAAACCACATTCCTCGGGTTCCAGCTGATTTTATAGTGCCAGGGATTATCATCGCATTGGGGCGCTACCAGGCCGCCGCAATGAGATATAAAAGAATTGATGCGGCCCCCTTCATCTTTTATCCGGTGAATCAATTGCATGGCACTCATATGGTCAATACCAGGGTCTAAACCCATCTCGCAGAGAAATAAAATTCCCGCTGTTTTTATAGAATTGGCCAATGCCTGAATCTTTTCATCAACATACGAAGCCGTTAATAAATGTTTTGACAACGCAAGGCAATCCAATGCGACCACGTAATGCAATGCCGCAGGTAACAAAGAGATGACGACATCCGCGTCTGCAATCAAAGCCTGTCTTTCTTTCTCATTTTCAATTGACAGCCGCACAGCTTTTACCAAGGCATGATGGCCTACTTTAGATTGAATAGCGTCAAGATTCTCATCAACGATAGTAACCCGCCAGTTTTTTTCTGTAGCGGTTACTTTTAAGTAATCAATTAAAACAGTGGCAGATTTACCGGCGCCAAAAAGAAGGATATGTTTCATCAGGTTCATGCTCAAAATTATGGGTGCCGGAGATTTTAATGCCTAAAGATAGTAAGGATGATCTATGCCAATCCGGGCATAGCTAAGCGAAGAATAAAAACTGTTAAAATTACAGTCAGTTTCCGCGCTCCACGTCAAAAAAGAGCTTCACTCTTATCTTCCACAACTGTGGATAAAACCTATCAAAAAACCCCTGTTTTCGGTACTATTTACCCCTCAAAAAAGCTATCTTCACCGTCCCTGAAAATAGGTGTGTCTTGCACCCTATCATTGAACCTAAATTTATCACGGAAATACACACATGGAAGAGAACCAGCTACCTGAACAAACAGCCGATAACGATCGCATTATACGGGTAAATATTGAAGAGCAAATGAAGACCGCATACATTGATTATTCAATGTCGGTTATAGTAGGCCGGGCCTTACCAGATGTAAGGGATGGTTTTAAACCCGTTCACCGCCGTGTTTTGTATGCGATGAGCGAACTGGGCAATGCCAGCAATAAACCCTTTAAGAAATCAGCCCGTATTGTAGGTGAGGTAATGGGTAAATACCACCCTCACGGCGATAAATCCATTTATGATACATTGGTAAGGATGGCCCAGGAATGGTCTATGCGCTACACACTTGTTGACCGCCAGGGAAACTTCGGTAACCAGGATGGCGATCCGCCGGCTGCCATGCGTTATACCGAGGCACGATTACACAGGGTGGCAGAAGCCATGCTCGATGATATTGAAAAAGATACGGTTGATTTCCAGCTCAATTTTGATGATTCATTAAAGGAGCCAACCGTATTACCCACCCGCATCCCGCAATTATTGGTAAATGGCTCATCGGGCATCGCCGTAGGTATGGCCACCAATATGATGCCGCATAACCTTCGTGAAGTAGTAGATGGTTGTATTGCCTACATAGGTAACCGTGATATCACCATAGAGGAACTTATGACTCATGTAAAAGCCCCTGATTTTCCAACAGGCGGCAT
>JAYSXR010000113.1:0-4953 GCA_043717145.1 Chitinophagaceae bacterium
TACTATGTTATTATCCCCGCCTGCAACCAGAAATAAAAAAAGGATATCAGAATTAAATGAGGAACAACCTATCTTTTTTACTTCTAAAGATGATGTGATTGGCCTGCTGAACAAACAGATCGCAAAATTTGAAAAAACCATCGCCGACAAGGATAAGATCATTGCATTACTGGGAGACCAGGTGCGTCAGGTGGTCCAATTATCTTACAAAGGAATAAGGTAAAGCAAGTTGAGTGTTGAATTTTACATGTTGAATTGTCATTTTCGTCTTCATTCAACAGGTAAAATCGAACACTCAAAATTTCATCAGTTTTCCGCATACGCCGATGTCGGCTCGCAGGTACAGATCAAATTCCTATCGCCATGCGTATTATTTACCCTTCCCACACTTGGCCAGAACTTATGTAAAGTAACATAGTAAAGCGGGAAGGCAGCTTCCTTACGTGCGTAAACATGCTTCCATTCATCGGCACAGATTACTGCCTGTGTATGAGGGGCATTTTTAAGCGGGTTATCTGTTTTATCTGCTTTGCCATCTTCAACGGCTTTTATTTCTTCATAAATTGAAATAAGCGCATCGCAGAAACGATCCAGTTCAGGTTTGTCCTCACTTTCTGTTGGCTCGATCATAATAGTTCCCGGAACAGGAAAGCTCATGGTAGGTGCGTGAAAGCCATAATCAATTAGGCGCTTGGCCACATCTTCTGCTTCAATACCCGCGCTTTGTTTAAACGGACGAAGGTCCACAATGAATTCATGCGCACAGGTACCATTGGTTCCGGTGTAAAGTATCTTGTAATATTTTTCCAGTCTTGCCTTCATGTAATTGGCATTCAGTATCGCATATTCGGTTGCCATTCGGATACCATCGGCACCCAGCATTTTTATATAAGCATAACTGATTAATAATATGCTGGCAGAACCATATGGTGCGGCACTTACAGAGCCGTAAGTGGTGAGTGGTGAGTGATGAGTATGGTTTATTGACGATTCATTATTGACGATTGACGGATGGCCAGGTAAATACGGAGCTAACTTATCATTTACACAAATAGGCCCCATACCCGGACCTCCACCGCCATGCGGAATGGAAAATGTTTTGTGAAGGTTCAAGTGACAAACATCGGCACCAATCATACCCGGACTTGTTAAACCCACTTGCGCGTTCATATTGGCACCATCCATATATACCAATCCGCCATTATCGTGGATGGTTAGGCAAATATCTTTTATGGTTTCTTCGAACACGCCATGGGTTGATGGATAAGTTACCATTAAAGCACCCAGGGTGTCTTTATATTGCCCAGCTTTGGCTTTCATGTCGGCCACGTCAATATTACCTGCCTCGTCGCATTTAACCACCACAACTTTAAAGGCAGCCATTACCGCACTGGCAGGATTCGTGCCATGTGCACTGATAGGAATTAAAACCACATTTCTATGCGACTCGTTCCTGGCCGCGTGATAAGCACGGATGGTTAACAATCCGGCATACTCACCCTGTGCGCCACTGTTGGGCTGCAGGCTGCAGGCAGTAAAGCCTGTGATCTCACAGAGAAAACGGTTCAGTTCATCAATGATCTGTTGGTAACCATCCGTTTGATTGACAGGTACAAAAGGGTGCAATCCACCAAACTCAGGCCAGCTTACCGGGATCATTTCAGAGGCCGCATTAAGTTTCATGGTGCAACTGCCGAGACTGATCATACTTGTGTTTAAAGAAAGATCTTTATTTTCCAGCTGCTTGATATATCGCATCATCTGGCTCTCGCTGTGATGTGTGTTGAATACGGGATGCGTTAAAAAAGCAGAACTACGCTGTAGGTTCGTTTGAAATTTTGGGTTGGGAGTTTGGAGTTGTTTGGCAGTTAGTTGATGGCCGGTACTTTTTTCTGTTACCGCTTCAAATATCCGGAGAATGGTGTTCGCATCTTCAACAGAAGTGGTTTCATCAATGCTGATTCCAATTGTACCATCAGCAAAAACGCGAAAATTGCTATGGTACTTTTCTGCCATTATTTTTACCGCGGATGCATTCAGTCCCACCACTTTCAACGTATCAAAATAGAAAGTATTGGTTTGTGACAAGCCAAGTTTTACCAATCCTTCCGCTACCGACTGAGCTAGCAGATGGATGCGCGTGGCAATATCTTTCAATCCTGCAGGGCCATGGTATACTGCATACATGGCGGCCATATTTGCCAGTAAAGCCTGTGCCGTACAAATATTTGAAGTTGCTTTCTCGCGTTTGATGTGCTGTTCCCGTGTCTGAAGGGCCATACGTAAAGCACGATTGCCTTGCGCATCAATGCTCACGCCTATTAAACGGCCGGGCATTCCGCGTTTATAATCATCCTGTGTAGCAAAGAAAGCAGCATGTGGGCCGCCATAACCCATTGGTACACCAAAACGTTGGGCCGAACCTACGGCTACATCGGCACCCAGTTCACCGGGAGGGGTTAACAGCGTTAATGCAAGCAGGTCCGTGGCCATAATCACTAATCCTTCTACCGCGTGGACACTATCAATAAAAGAACGGTAATCTTCTACCGATCCATCGTTATTAGGATATTGTACGATCGCGCCAAAATAAGTGTTATCTAACAGAGCTGATTTATAATCACCATATACCAATTCAATACCTATAGGTTCTGCGCGGGTAACCAATACATCTACTGTTTGCGGGAAAATATGGTTGTCAACAAACAGTTTGGGCTTGCTGATCACGTCTGTTTTATTTACGTGATGAAAAATCATTGCCATCGCTTCAGCTGCCGCAGTGGCTTCATCCAGTAACGAGGCATTGGCAATGGGTAAGCCGGTAAGATCGGTTACTATGGTTTGAAAATTCAATAGGCTCTCTAAACGGCCCTGGGAAATTTCTGCCTGGTAAGGTGTGTATTGGGTGTACCATCCGGGGTTTTCGAAAATATTCCGCAGGATAACACTCGGGGTAATTGTTCCATAGTATCCCTGTCCTATATAATTTTTATAAACCTTGTTCTTCGCTGCTACTTTTTTCAATTCACTCAGGTATTCAAACTCACTAATGGCCGCGGGAATATTCAACTCATTTTTTATACGGATAGAGGGGGGAATGGTTTTGCTGATCAATTCAGCCAAAGAGGCCGATCCGATGGTTTGTAACATCAATTGTGTATCGCCGCTGTTTGGGCCGATATGCCTGCGCTGAAATTCAGTGGATTGCTGATCGAATACATTCATATACTGGTCTGTAAGTTGAGGTTATTTATCGTTCTGAATTGCCCCCGAGACAGGCAATCAATAAATCGCGGCAAAGGTAAGTGGATATGGCAGGATTTTACACGTTTTGTTGAACTTAGGGAAAGGGGGTAAATGGAGAGTAGTGAATAGGGAATAGTAAATTCTGGGGAGGGGATGAAATAAGGTAACAGAACTGATTTACGATCGATTCACAACTCACAATTCACAGTTCCCGTTCTCCTTTTCACGCAATTGCTTGCTCGTTAGCCGGCTGCCATCATGGCTCCAGCCTGGTGGGCCGAAAAGGTAACGGAGGCGGGTATGGAAAGGGATGTTTTTTTGGGTTGTATCCCGCCATATCTGCTTCCATTCATGAAAGATTAGCGAAACGGCATTGGGCTCCTCAATATTCTTGGTGAGTCCGTAAGTTATTGGTTGGTAAACATCGGCAGGCAGTTCGGGTTGAAAACTTCCAAAAAGCTTATCCCAGATAATCAGGAACATACCCATATTCTTGTCGAGGTATTTTGGGTTTGAGCCATGGTGTACTCGGTGATGGGAAGGGGTTACCATAAAATATTCCAGCCAGCCCATTTTTTTAACCAACTCTGTATGCACAAAAATACCCCAGATCTGTGTGGCTGAATACACAAAAGCAATATCAAGTGGCTTACCCCCTAATAGTGCCAATGGAATGAAATAAATGAACCGGTATAAAGGCTGGAATACCGATGAACGGAAACCCACGGTAAAGTTTAGTTTTTGACTGCTATGATGTGTTACATGAATGGCCCAGAAAAATCGGATTTCATGGTCAAAACGATGTAACCAGTAATAAAGAAAATCTTCCAATATCACCAACATGAACCAATAGAGAACACCCTGCTCTACACTGATCCAGGCATGCAGGTAAAAATAATTGAGTATGGCCAAATATATGATCCGGAAAGCAAGGTCAATACCTGTATTGATCAGCATCAGGTAAAGGTTGGCTGCCACATCCTTAAGGGTAAAGGTTTTCGTGCGCTGCAGGTGGCTGAGCAGCAATTCCAATCCTATTATAAATATGTATACAGGCGTGGATATTAAAATCAGCCATTGTTCTCTCAATGTACTCATAATATGATCATTGATAAAGGATTATGTGGAAATCCGGGTAAATCCTTTTAATCTTGTAATACAAAGTAACAGGAAGTCTGTCTACACAAGTTCAATTGATTGTTAAGTATTATGGCCGAAGTAAAATTAGATAATTGGGAAAAGCGCAGTGCTGAACATCAAAAGCAGTATAAACAGTTATTACAACGAGCAGATAAGAATAAGGTTTTAAAACAATTGCCCGACCTGCACGAAGAAGCTTTTGAAAAAATCGATTGCCTGCATTGCGCCAATTGCTGCAAGAATTATTCCCCCCGGTTTAAAATGCCCGATATCAAACGCATCAGTAAGTACCTGGGAATGAAGGAGGGAGATTTTATAAACACTTATCTTGTTCAAGACAATGAAGGTGACTATGTTACCAAAAGCAAACCATGCCCTTTTTTGGGAGCGGATAATTACTGTGGTATTTATGAGGTAAGGCCATCCGACTGCCACCGTTTTCCTTACACCGATGAAGATGTATTATTGAAAAGGCCTGTTATTACCTTGAAAAATTCTACTTTCTGCCCAATCGTTTATTACGTTCTTGAAAACCTGATGGTTACTTTGAAGTAAGTTCATCATATG
>JAYSXR010000114.1:0-4944 GCA_043717145.1 Chitinophagaceae bacterium
ATTTAAAAGATAATGTACAGTTTGCTCAGGACTTTGAATAAGTACTGATGGGTTTATATCAATAGCAGCCTTTGGCATTGCCGGATATTCGGCTGTTTCCGGCGATTGAACAATGGCTGTTCCTCCCTCTCCAATTACCCTGCCAAGGCCGGCCGCGCCATCTTTATTAGCTCCGCTTAAGAGTATTGCCAGCGTTTTATGTTTGTATACTCTTGCGATACTTTCAAAACTTACATCAATAGAGGGCCTGCTGAAATTTACGGGCTCTGAATAATCGAGGCTAAAAGTATTGCCCTGTTCAACCAATAAATGATAATTCTGGGCAGCCAGATAAATAATCCCGGCGGTGATGGGTTCTTTATCTTCCGGTTCCACCACCTCTTTTATTCCCAATTCTTTGGCTAGTAATTTATTTAACTGGCTAGTGATGTTTTTCATCCTGTGTATGATCAATATAATAGGTATCTGAAAATGTACAGGCAGTGATTTTAATAAAATAAGCGCAACCCCTATACTGCCTGCCGATCCGCCAATTGTAATAATATCAAATTTATTTTTCTCCATTGACGATTAATCTTTTCTGCGGTATATCTTGGTTGTTTTATGAATGTTGTTGAATTTATCTTTTACTACACTGAACAAAAGTGTTTCTTTTAAACCCAGTGTTAAAAAACCTAATGAAGATAAACTATCGTAGAATAACTGTAATACCCTGTCCTGTAACTGTTTGTCGAAATAGATCATTACATTCCGGCAGGTTATGAATTGAAATTCATTAAAAACATTGTCTGACACCAGATTGTGTTGTGAAAATATAACCTCTGACCTTAATTCTTCGTTAATAATAGCATGGTCATATCTTGCGGAATAATAATCTGCAAAATCGTTCTTACCACCTGATTTCAGGTAGTTTGTTGTGTATTCTTTCATGTGTGCCAGCGGGATGATGCCGCTTCTTGCTTTTTCGAGGTTAGCGGGGTTTATATCTGTTGCATATATTCTTGCACGTTTTAATAAACCGGCTTCATGCAACATAATACACATTGAAAAAACCTCTTCGCCGGTTGAACAGCCTGCATGCCATATTTTAATAATGGGATAAGATGCCAGTACCGGTAATACTTTTTCACGTAAGGCTTTATAATAAGCAGGATCGCGGAATAACTCAGTTACGTTTACCGTTACCTCCTGCAAAAAAAGTTGAAATATGGGCTCGCTGTTTAATAATTTGTACTTAAGGTCATAGGCGGTAGCACTATCAGTTTCCTTTGCAAAACGGTTTACCCGGCGTAATAGTGAAGCTTTGGTATAATTCGAAAAATCATAGCCATACCGGTGCATAAGCATCTGAAGTATCTCATCCAATTCTTTAATATGTATGCTGTTATTTTCATCCATAATCAACTCGAGAACCAAACACGCATTAGTGAAAGTAATTTTTGTACATCAACTGGTTTGGTAATATAATCTGAGGCCCCTGCGGCAATACATTTTTCGCGGTCACCTGTCATAGCCTTTGCTGTTAAGGCAATGATAGGAATTTTACCCATTTTCAAATCGCCGCGTATCCTTTTTATTGCTTCATAGCCATCCATTTCGGGCATCATAATGTCCATTAATACCAGGTCTATGTCCGGATTTTCTTTCAGGATTGCCAGGGATTCTTTTCCGTCTGAGGCAGCGGTTACTATCATTTTTTGTATTTCCAATGCATTGCTTAATGCAAATACATTCCGCATATCGTCGTCTACCAGTAAGATTTTTTTGCCTACTAATCCAATATCACTGACAGGAATATTAAAACTTTTCGGATTTGGCTGATCATATTTTTCTTCCACCTTGTAAAGGAATAATTCTAATTCATCTTTCAGCCTGGTGTTAACAGAAGGAGAGTCACGTACAATTACATTAGATATCTTTTTCAGTTGTAACTCATCTGCAGGGGATATATCTGTGTCAAGGTAAATAATCACCGGGATAGGCTGGTTGTGCAGTTCCTGCTGGATTAACTGAAGGTCGTTGATGCCCTCGTTAACGTTATTGCCTATATCGGCAATCAGGCAATCATATTTTTCAGTCATTATTATTTTTTTTGCCTGCTCAACTGAAGCTACCTGAATGAAAGAAACATCCTTGTGCCTTTCATGAAATAGATCTTTAAGGCTCTCATCTTTAAAATGCATTGCAGAAATGATCAATACTTTTTTAATATGCTTATCCAAATAGATACTAATGGTATCAAATGCTTTTTCCAGTCCTTCCCGGTCAATTGGTTTTTTTACATAAGCCAATGCCCCACTTGTATGCAAACGGCTATCATCAAAGGCGGAGATAATATGTACAGGAATATTTTTTAACCGGCTGTCTTCTTTCAATAATTTCAATAACGACCAGCCATCTATCACAGGTAATTGTATATCGAGTATGATGGCCGCCGGAATATATTTCTTTGCATAAAACAAACCTTCATCACCTTTTAATGCCACAATTGGTTTATAACCTTTATTACGTGCAAAATCTTTCAGGATTGAAGCAAAGTTTTCATCATCCTCAATGATCAACATGACTTTATCATCATTTTTTATTTGATTACGGTCATCCTCCACTTTTACCTGCTCGGTAACATTATCCAAAGATGCCGAAACCATTACAGGTAACTGTTCTTTTATGACAGGTTGCTCAATGGTTATTTCATGGGGTATAATGATGGTAAATATGCTTCCTTTTCCTTCTTCACTTTTTACTTCAATTTCACCGCCCAGTAACCTGACTAATTCTTTACTGATAGAGAGACCGAGCCCGGTTCCACCATATCGCCGGCTGGTTGATCCATCTGCCTGTTGAAAAGCTTCGAAGATCAACTGTTGCTTTTCTGGAGAAATACCGATGCCTGAATCTTTTACACTTATCCCAACCCTTTTGCGGTCGAACTGGTCCCTGTTTTCAAATGAAATGGTTACAGATCCAGCTTTGGGCGTAAACTTGAAAGCATTGGACAAGAGGTTTTTTAGTACCTGTTCAATACGTTGCTTATCTGTTTTGATAATTGTTGGGAGATTAGCGGCAACTGTTGAATGATAATTAATTTCTTTTTCTGAAGCCACTACAGCAAACAGCTGACTGAGGTCCATGACAATGCTCTCAATGGAAACATCTTCTACCAGTAAGTCTACTTTACCGGCTTCTATTTTTGATAGATCGAGTATATCATTGATCAATTGTAATAAATCAGAACCCGATTTATGAATAATCTTTGCATATTCGATCTGTTTGGGTTGTAGATTATTGAGGTTATTGTCGGAAAGTAATTTGGCCAAGATCAGTACACTATTTAACGGCGTTCGCAGTTCGTGCGACATATTAGCCAGGAACTCTGATTTGTATTTACTGGTAGCCTCTAATTCCTTAGCCTTTAACTGTAATGCCTGCCTTGCCATTTCTACCGTATCACTTCTTTCCAATAATTCTGAATTGATCTGCCTGAGTTCTTCTTCCTGTGTTTTCAATTCTTCTTCAGAGGCCTGTAATTCTTCTGCCTGCCTGGTGAGTTCTTCATTGGTTTGGCGCAATTCTTCCTGCTGGCCCATCATCTCTTCCTGCTGTTTCTGTACCTGTTCCAGCAACGCATTAATTTTTAAGCGAGATTGTCTTGAGTGGATGGATGATGCCAGGTTATTGGCAACAGCTTCCAGCAGTTGTATTTGTTTTATTGAAAATTCGCTCAGGCTACCTAACTCAATTACTGCTTTCAAACTATTACCTACCCACAATGGTAAGCAGGCAATCTGCCCTTTACCACTGGTAGCACCCATGGCTGATTCTATTTTCCAGTAATCATCCGGAACATTTTTTAAGATAGATATTTCCCGCTTGAGCGCGGCATTACCTACAATACCTGTTCCAATTTCGAACGATCTGTGCGCTACAGCCGAAACAGCAACGGAAGCAGTCATGGTTAAAAATTTTTCTTCTTCATCGACTTTGTATATAGCACCGGCGGGTAACTCCATATATTTAACAACGGATTGGATGATATCATTGCTCAGGTTATTGGTATCCGTGGCTGAACGGATACTGTTATTGATTACAGATACACCTTCCAATACCCAGTTTTTTTCAGCGGCCAGGTCATTTGCCTTTTCCATCTCCAGGATATTGGTATGTAACTTATTTCCGGCCCTGATCCTGCTTTTCAAAGTAGTGATAACAGCATTCACCAATACAAATACTACAAACATGAGAATAATGATGCCACCTATAATTACCTGCCTTGTCTGTGTACTATATTTAAGTAGTGTTTTTTCCCTGATCGAAAGCAGTCTTCCCTCTTCAGCTTTGGCTAGTTCAAAAAGGGCATATGCAATGGACATCATCCTTTCTTCTTCGATCGTGATTGCGGTAAGTTTTTCTTTAGCAATACCTGGTTCTATTTTACCACTGTTCTCCCAAAAAATAAATAAGGAAGATATGGTAGAATCGAGTCTGGTAATATTGATAACCTGTACTGCGTTATCGCTGACCTCCTGCTCAAGGTCCTGCAAGCGCCCCGGAATGGTCCTGGCGCCACTAATATAAGGGTTGAGATAATTTTCTTTTCCGGTAATCCAGTAAGTGCGCCGGGCTGTTCGCATTAGAGAAAGATTATAACGGATATCCCTCAAATGCTCTACTACTTTCAATGTATGGTTAACCCAACCAAATTCTTCTTCCTGATTTTGGAGAGTTTTTATTGTAAAAACCGCTACCAGCAGGACCAAGATTATGGCTAAAGCAAGGCCGGCATATAACTTTAGGGGAAGTGATTTTTTCATGCAATATCAGATTTATCCATACAGAGGATGCCCTAAATTTAAGGTATCTGTTACAATATTTTACATATTGATAAAAGCCCGGCTATTTAATTTCTGCACAAATAAAATGGAATTTCTTATAACCTACTTACGA
>JAYSXR010000115.1:0-1678 GCA_043717145.1 Chitinophagaceae bacterium
CGATTTTGGGCCCCCGCGTCGACTCTTCGTGAGGAATTAAATACTGCCGGTTAAAATCTATAAAGTCATCTTCTTTATGCTTCCAGTTCAACTTTTTGTTAACCGCTTCAATTGTGAATATAGATGGTGGCTTTGGGAAGTAGGTTTTATAATTGAAGTTACCGGTGGCATTTGTTTTTAAAATAGTATCCTGTTTGTTGATGGGAAGATTTTTTATTAGCTGGAAGCTTGCATCCGGCCATACTATTAAAACGCTGTCAATTGTTGTAAGGCTGTCTAAACCAAAATGCAGGCGGGTATCTGAGGATGATAAGAAGCCTCTCGTAAGCATTAATTGCTGGTACTGCATTTTATCTTTTCCAAAAAGATATGCTTTGCAACCTATGCCAAAAGTATTCATGGAATCGCCACTGAAAGATAAAGAGACATAGTTTTTTTTAGGAGATGTATTTTTTAAGATTACGGCAGGCGCATTTATAGAACTAATAACTACATCCATGTTACCATCATTATCGAGATCAGCATAAGCGGCTCCATTGTAAAATCCTTTCATCTTGGCAGTTCCCCATTGCTCACTTACATCTTTGAAGATGCTGTTACCATCGCCTCTGAAAAAATAAGGATGAGAACTTCCTTCAGGCATTTTATCCATCGCCATTTTATCAAATTGATTAGTGCCATCATTTAAAGCTTGTATGGAAAGATCTGATGCATACCTGATAAAATCCAGATCCACAGGACGTTTTACGATCCCAGCAGAGATGAGCAGGTCTTTATTACCATCATTGTCAAAATCAGCAAACAAAGGGGACCAGCTCCAGTCTGTTGCTGATACGCCGCTTAACAATGCAATTTCACTAAAGCTGGTTCCGTTGCCGTTGTTGAGTTGTAAACAATTTCTTGAACACTGTTCCTGGAAGCCATTTCTGGTAAGCTTTTGTTTATAGGTATCAGCATTTTCATCACTGCCATAAGTCTTTAAAACTTTTTCATCAGCGGGTAACATGTCTGCCGTTATGATATCGGGTTGTCCATCATTGTTGATATCTGCAATATCATTTCCCATGCTAAAGCGGGAATAGTGATTGAACACTTTTGCACCGCTTTCGGTAAAAGTCCCATCACCATTATTTACGTAGTAATAATCATTTTCGTGAAAATCATTTCCAATGTAAATATCTTCCCAGCCATCATTATTCAGGTCGGCCACCGAGATGCCGAGGCCATAACCAAGACTGCTTTGAAAGATACCCGCAGCTGCAGATACATCTGTGAATTTTTTTTTGGATTGATTTAAATTATTCCTGTAAAGTCTGTCACCCGACAAAGGATCAAATTTCCGACGGTTACTGGTGTCTACGATATTTGCGTGAGGTTTAACGGAGTGGTTTAGCAGATAACAGTCAAGATCGCCATCATGATCATAATCGAAAAATACAGCCTGTGTGGACAGCCCTGAAAAATCAAGTCCATAAACTGCAGCACTTTCGGTGAAAGTGCCGTTTTTATTATTTATATAAAGTTCATTGTGGCCGGTTAACTGACCGGCGAGGTTAACAACTGACACATACATGTCCAGGAAGCCATCACCGTTTATATCGGCCATTGTAACACCGCTGCACCAGTCTGCATTGCCAGCCACACCGGCACTTTTTGTAATATCTTCAAACCAGAAATT
>JAYSXR010000116.1:0-14876 GCA_043717145.1 Chitinophagaceae bacterium
GTATTGAGATTAATACCCCCCGGGATCGGCTGGGCAGTTTTGAGCCAGAGATCGTAAAGAAACGTGAGACGATCATGGCTGCCAGCCTGGAAGACAGGATCATCGGTTTGTACAGCCTTGGCACTAGCCTGCGTGATATCAGCTCGCATATTAAAGAGACTTACGACACCGATATATCTGCTGCCACACTGAGCAGTATTACAGACAAAGTAATTCCCCTTGTAAAAGAATGGCAGCAGCGTCCTTTGGAAAGCCTGTATTGCATTGTGTGGCTGGATGCGATGTATTACAAGGTGAGAGAAGAAGGACGGACACAAACACGGTGCGTTTACAACGTTTTGGGCATCAATAAAGATGGAAGAAAGGAAGTGCTGGGCATGTATGTTTCACAGAGTGAAGGGGCCAACTTCTGGCTGGGTGTGATCACTGACCTGAAGCTAAGGGGCGTGGAAGATATCCTGATTGCCTGTATCGACAATTTGAAAGGTTTTGATGAAGCCATCCGCACCATCTATCCCTGCACCGAGATACAAACCTGTGTGGTACACCAAATAAGGAACTCGATTAAGTATGTGGCCAGTAAGGATCAGAAAATATTTATGGCTGACCTGAAGCCTGTTTACCGGGCCGACAATGAAGCACAGGCATTAACGGAACTGGAGTCTCTCAAAGAAAAATGGAACAAAAAATATCCGATGGTCATCAGTTCATGGGAGAATAACTGGCCCAAACTGAGTACCTATTTTAAATACCCTCCCGATATCCGCAAACTGATTTATACCACCAATACCATTGAAGGGTATCACCGTCAGATCAGAAAGGTCACTAAAAACAAAGGAGTATTTACCAGCGACATGGCGCTGCTTAAACTCATTTATCTGGCTACAGATCGTATCCAGCAAAAATGGACTATGCCATTACAGAACTGGGGTATCTGCGCATCGCAATTAAAAATTATATTTGCTGACAGAATGAAAACAGATCTCTGACAGTGCACCGTAAAAAAGAGGCGGTGCCTTGCTCTGTTAATGGAGCCGTCACCGCCTCTTTTAAACTATAACCGAATTATTCTTTTGACACAGTTCATTTTACAAACCCTTTGCAAGCTTATAGAATTGCTGGGCACGCCTAATTAAATCGCTTGCTTCATCGGATGTTAAATCTATATCAAAATCATTATCGGCTTCTTAACGACGTTTAAATATCAGCACAATATCATCAGAAGTCTCAATTGGGAAAAAACCTGTTTTAATATATAGTTCCGAAAATTTTGCACGAACACCTTGATGTGTTTTTGCGTATACATTTTGTGTGTATAGTAGGGCTACCATACAATAATAACATCCATAGTATGCACGATTCGCAGTTGCTGAAATAATGCTACCTTATAGATCATACTGTGCATTTTCAATAGCGGTTCCAGCTTTTCAAAATACTTTTACTGCTTCCCTATATTCTGGAGATGTCATTACATTATGCCGTCATTACCTATCTCCTGGTAAACTCCCTGGATAGAAGTCTGTTTTTTTTGAAAGGAAGTGAGTAAGGAAGACTGCATCAGGCCATATTTTAAGGAGAGCCTAGAATCAATAACCGATGTTTTAATCTTGTCGGATGCAGTCAGTTTATGAGCATCGCGCAGCACTACTGCAAAATCTACATCTGACTCTTCATGGTTGTCTCCACTGGCATAAGAGCCAAACAAAATGACCTCCACCAACTCAGTACCATATAGGTTTTGAAGATCAGCTTAATATTTACTTGCGACCTGGTGGATGATTGGAAGCATTCCGGGTAATTTCATGCAAATTAAAAAATGAAGAGAATATAGTAATTTTTTCACCTCCATTTAAAGGCTACCAAACGGCTATCGCAAAAAAAATAGTAGGCAACGGGGCAGAATAGGTGCTGGCCGTGAAAGACAATCAGGCTCATTTACTCAATGATATTAAAGATGCATTTACCCAAACACCCCAACTTGTAGCCGATATATACATGGAAACGGCTCATGGCAGTAAATAAAAAAGAACCTGTAAAGATATTATTGATATGGACTGGATAAGCAAAGCCGGGAATTGGAAAAAATTTAATCCCTCATCAGTATAGAAACCTAAAGGACCGACAAGCAAACCGGTGAAATCCGATTGGAGCAAAGATTTTACATATCAAGCCTAAGTACGACACCGAAGCATTTTAATGAAATCATTTGCGGGCATTGGGGATTAGAAAATAGTTTACACTGGTGTTTAGAGGTAATGTTTAAAGAAGATTACAGCACCAAACAAGCGGGCAATGCCGCCCAGAATTTTAGCCTCATTACCAAAATAGCCCTCAACCTATTAAAAAATGAAAATAGCAGAAAAAGAAGCCTCAAAAACAAACGATTACTTTGTGGATGGGATGAAACCTTTTTAGGTAACCTTCTCTTTGAACAAATTTAGATGCGTTTGCCCCTGCCATACGGAGCAGGATGGTTACCTTTATTTAACAGCTACTTTTAATTCAGAACGACTGCTTTGCCCGATGAATGTCTATGGTAATGATATCAATGTCCTTATGGATGATCTCTGTATAAACAGTGATGAAGCTTCCTATAAAAAGTTGTTCTGCCTCTTATTTCCCAGGCTGAAACGTTTTGCTTATGATTTTTTGCGGTCCAAAGAACTGGCAGAGGAAGTCGCTTCCGATATCATGTTTATGGTTTGGGAGAACAGGGATCGGTTACGTGAGATCAGCAATATCAGCGTATACCTGATGGTTGCAGCAAAGAATCGCTGTATCAATATGCTAAAGCAGCAACATGCCTCAAAAACGATCGCCTTATCGGTAGATGACCTGAACAGGCCTGCTAAAGAATTGAACCCGGAACAGATCTATATACGATCTGAAATGGACAGTAAAATTAAAAATGCGGTTAACCTGTTGCCCGACCGGTGTAAACTGATCTTCAAAATGGTGAGAGAGGAGAAGATGAGCTATAAAGAGGTATCGGAAATATTAGATATATCCGTTAAAACCGTAGATGCGCAATTAATGACGGCAATGAAAAAAATCACCGCAACGGTAAAGATGCAATATCCCTCAGAAAAATATTTTTCTTCTCTATAGGGAATTCTTCCGGCTCTGTTGTCCTAATTAAACAGCATTGCTTGCCATGGAAGAAAAAATACTATTTCTTATTACCAGGAAACTGTCCAATGAAGCTACACCTGAGGAGTTGCATGAATTGGATCACTATATATATACCCACCCCGAAACTGCATCCTATTTAGATCTGGTAGAAACGATCTGGAAACAGCAGCATACAGCCGTTTTTGAAGAGGATATCGAAACCAGTTATCAAAAACACATCAACCGACATCAACCGGCATTCATTGAAAATACGATTCTGCTCAAACCCACTGTTTACCGCAGGTTATGGAATGCAGGGTCTTTGCTCGTCGCCGCCTGCGTATTAGCCGTTCTGGCAGGAATCTATCTTTATCTTACAGATTCCGGAAAGCCGGGTCAGGCCAATCTTGCTATGGAAGTATTAACCGCCAGAAATGCCCGCAAAGAACTCGTATTACCTGATGGCAGCAAAGTATGGTTAAACGGCAGCAGTACCCTCAAGTACGATAATGATATGGCCAAGGCCGATACCAGGCTGGTATATCTTTCAGGTGAGGCTTTTTTTGATGTGGCCAAGGATAAAGAACATCCGTTCATTATTAAAACAGATAAGATATCTATTAAGGTATTGGGAACGGAGTTTAATGTGAAAGCATATCCTAATGAGAAAAAAACAGAAACCACGCTACTGCGCGGATCTATTGAGCTTACGGTAAACAATAAGCCTTACCAGAAGATCATGTTGAAACCCAACGAAAAAATCGTTTTGTTAGATAGTCTCCGTGAAAATGATGGCAAAAAAACCGATGCCAAGGCCCGTTCAACAGTGGATGCCGGCAAAACCCAGCTCGTAATTGAAGATGTACAACCTGTATTGGTTCACAATAAAGAATATGTAGTAGAAACTTCCTGGATGGAGCATAACCTGGTCTTTGAAAATGAGACCCTGGAAGACCTTGCACCCAGGTTAGAAAAATGGTTTGATGTTACCATAGAGATAAACAGTAAAGTGCCCAGGAGTATGCACTTTACCGGTGTATTTAATAAACAAACCATAGAGGAGGCACTGATCTCTTTACAGCTGGCGAACCCATTTACATTCAAAATAAACCAACAACATGTATATATTAATTAAAGACACCTCGTAGAGGGATTGACAGGTCGAAACAAAAAAGCGGGAAATGCTACGAACATCCCCGCCCACGGTTTACGATCTTTTCGAGGGAAGTTCCTGTTCAAAATTGTTTAACCGACTAATAATCAAAACTATGAAAAAAATGGTATTTCATAGTAGACTCTGCCGTTTATTAACAACGCAAAGACTGCTTCTTATGTTTAAATTCACATTCTTCTTTGTATTTGTGCTCTGTATGCGGGTTTCCGCAAGCGGATTTTCTCAGGAAACCCGTGTAAATATGGATGTAAGGAATATGAACTTCAAGAAGGTATTGTCCATACTGGAAAGAAAAGGCAACCTGAAACTCCTATATAGCAATGACCTGCTGCCCGATAAGGCAATAACCCTCACCGCTACTAATGAACCTGCCTTACAGGTACTGTTCAGAATGCTGGCGAATACAGGGCTTAAGTTCAAACAGATGGACCACGAACTGATCGTTATCTCACAGGAAAATGCTGAGGTCAAGGAGCGTAAGGTCAATGGAAGGATTGTAGATGAAAATGGTAAGCCATTATCGGGCGTAAGTGTAGTTGTGCAGGGTTCAAAAGGCGGTACGGCAACCAATGAATCCGGTGATTTTGAATTGACCATTCCGGATAAAGCACTTCTGCTGGTTTCTTATGTAGGATATGTAAGCCAGACAGTTAAAACAGACGGGCAGTCTATATTTAACCTTGTATTGGTAGTAGATCCGAATAAATCCAATCTGAACGAGATTGTTGTGATTGGTTATGGTACTACCAAAAGGAAAGATTTCACAGGAGCGGTTTCTTCCGTTAAAATGGAAAACTCCCCCTTATCCCTAATGCCAAACCTCAATGCGTTGGAAGCCTTAAAAGGCAATGTATCCGGTTTAAATATTGGAGCGGTTAACGAAGCCGGTGGCCAGCCAAGTGTGTTGATACGCGGACAACGTTCTATCAGTGGAAATAATGATCCCTTAATTTTGTTGGATGGTGTGATCTATCTCGGATCAATCAGTGATATTAATCCTAATGATATAGCCAGTTACGATATCCTTAAAGATGCCGTATCTGCTGCTGCCTATGGTTCGAGGTCTGCCAACGGTATTATTGCCATTACTACCAAAAAAGGAAAAGCAGGCAAACCTGTGATCAACTTTAAATCGGATGCAGGCGTTCAGAAATGGCAAAACAAACCCGTGTTGATGAAAGGTGCCGAATGGATCAGTGTGGTGAATGCGCGTAACCGTTATGCGGTTGGCAGTACTAACTGGATGCAGGCAGGTGAGTTGGCTAATTATAATGCAGGAAATGAAACGGTTTGGCTTGATAAGACAACCCAATCCGGTGTTACACAGGATTACCAGATGTCTGTTTCGGGTGCCGCACAGAATATTAATTATTATCTCTCAACTTCTTTTAATGATAATAAAGGAATTGTGGTGGGCGATTTGTTTAACCGTGTTTCTGTTTTTGGTAAGATCAATGCAAAAGTTACCTCCTGGCTTGAGTTGGGTGTAGATGCCAACTATTCTATCCGCGATTATTCGGGCCTCGCTGCCAATATCAGTTCGTCTCAATTGATGTCACCTTATGGTGTTGTGTACCGCGATGACCAGGGTAACCTGGAGAAATACCCGTACACACAATCACTCATCAACCCATTATGGGGCGTAAGTGATGGAACCGTCAAAAACAAAGACATCACCAACAATTTCCGTTTGAATGTGTATGGTGTGGTAAATGTGCCATGGGTTAAGGGATTGAGTTACAGGGTAAATCTGCTGAGTAACCTCGATAAGCGTCAATCAGGCAATTTTACTTATGAGAATTTTTATATTAAAGAAGGGGCAGGTATTACCGGCAGGTATGACCCAGCTGCAGTGCAGGGTTTACTGGCCAATGCCAATGGAAATATCGATAACAGTACAACCACCAGTTATGTGTTCGATAATATCCTTGCCTATGAAAGGTCTATCAAAAAACACAGGATCAATGCAACCCTCGTAGCCACGCGCGACCACCGTAAGTTTGAAGACCTGAATGCTACAGGAAGCAATTTTACAGCGAATGGTAATACTACGTTAGGTTACTATGGCTTATCAAAATCTACGATTCAGAAAGTGATCTTGAATAATGATGAACGCTCTAACGTAGGCTACCTGGCCCGTGTAAATTATGCCTACAATGATAAATATTATTTAACCGGTTCCTTACGCCGTGACGGTGCCTCTGTTTTTGGTGCAGAAAAAATCTGGGCCAATTTTGGTGCGATAGGCGGTGCCTGGAAAATTTCAGGTGAAGAATTCCTACGGAATTTCACACCCCTCAATAATCTGAAATTAAAAGTTTCATGGGGCCAGAACGGTAACCAGGGACTTAGCCCCTATGCCACATTATCACAAGTGCAGAACAGTGCAGCAGGTAATGCGAGATATGAGTTTTCAAATGCACAGGGAACCATTAATTACGGGTTGGTACAAACTACCTTGGGTAATCCAACACTGGGCTGGGAAAAAACAACAGCTGTCAACTACGGCTTTGAATCAGGCTGGTTAAATAACCGTTTGTTTGTAGACCTCGATCTGTATACCTCAAAAACCACAGACCAGATCTTTGTGCGGAATATCCCAATCATGACAGGCTTTAATACCCAGCTGGCTTCCTTGGGAGAAGTGGCCAATACCGGTATTGAACTGACCGTAAGAACCGTGAATGTTCAAAAGAAAAATATCGACTGGTCATCGGGACTTACTTTCTGGAAGAACAATAATAAACTCGTGCATCTGTATAGGGAAGATAAGAACGGTGATGGGATAGAAGATGATGATATAGCCAATAACTTCTTTATCGGCAAATCATTAGGGGCTATATATGGATACCAGCAGAATGGAATAGTACAGACAGGCGATGCAACATACATTACCATGACTGGCGCCGCAGCCGGTTCACCCAAATATATAGATCAGAACAATGACGGAAAGATAGATGCTAATGACAGAACGATAATAGGTTATACCAAAGAGAACTTCCGTTTAAACCTGAGCAATACGGTACGTTATAAACAACTTGAATTATATGTAATGGTATCAGGCATATTTGGGGGTAATAACACTTACCTGCAAAGCAATACCTCTGCTTATATGACCTCAGGCACAGGGCGGTTTAATGACAATACCATTTCCAAACCGTACTGGACAACTGAAAATGCAAGCAATATTTATCCGTCTGCTTATTTCTCAGGAGATAGCCGTTTTCTCGGATTGCAGTCACGTGCGTTCTTACGGATACAGGATATATCACTCGCTTATGCTGTTGACACAAAATGGATGAAAGCTGCACACATTAATTCAATGAAATTATTCATTGGCATTAAGAACCTTACTAGGTTTACGAATTGGGTAGGTGGAGACCCGGAAACAGGTACTACCGTTCAATCCAATACGTTTCCTGTAGCAACAACTTATTCATTTGGTGGAAACATCAGCTTTTAACCCTAAAAAAAATAAAGATGAAAAACAGCCTATATATAAAGCAGCTTTGTTTTTTCCTGGTATTAACAGGTTCATTCAGCTGTAGAAAGGTGGATGAAAAATTTTTGCAAACAACCCCTGAAACTTTTTATACAGTTGATAATATTTTCTCAACATCTGCCCAGGTAGACCAGGCCGTGGTAGCCATTTATTCGCAGTTAAGGGATATATGGGCAAATCCCGAGGAGCAGAGCTGGATCTTTGTATTCAGGGGCAATGGTACAGATATGTTTGATGTTCCCAGCATACGCCGGGCTAATACGTTCAATAATTATGGTACCATAAACGCAAACAGCGGGATCTTTAACAATGCCTATAGTGCATGGTACCAGATTATAGCCAAGTCCAACTTGGCTATTTATAGCAGTAATTTGCCAACTATTACATGGGCCTCTGCAAAAGACAAGGCCTATACATTGGCACAGGCTCGATTCTTCAGAGCTTTTGCTTACCGTAACCTTGCTGAGTTGTTTGGCGGGGTGCCGATTGTTACCGATATCTCAAAAACGGCCCGTTACGATTTTAAACGTGCTACCCGTGCAGAAACTTACCAGTATGCGATTGATGAACTGCTGGCCATAGAAGCAGACCTTCCGGATGTAACCGCTTTTGGTGGCCGCCTGGTTAAGGGTGCAGCCCAACATAATCTTTGTGAGCTCTACCTCGCATTGGGAACCCAACTTACAGCAGATGCAAACAGTGCAGGGGCACTGGCAGCTTTTGGAAAATCGATTACCTACGCCGATAAAGTTATTAATGGAGGAACCTTTTCTTTAATGAAAAGCCGTTTTGGCGCACGTAAAACAGAAACCAAAGGAAATGTGTATTGGGATCTGTTTCAGGAAAATAATGTGAATTACCAGGATGGAAATTCAGAATGTATCTGGGCTATACAAATTGATTATGCCGCTTACAGGGCAGAAGATCCACGATCTAAATTGCCTTATTCCCGTATTTATGGACCTGTTTTCAGGAACGGTGCCCCGGCACATTTGGGTGGCACATTGGAAGATGTTGGCGGTAGAGGTATTTCGCAGGTAACGCCTACGATGTATACCCGTGACAGTATTTACGGAGGTGTTTTTAACAATGATATGCGTAATTCAGAAATCGTATTCCGTAGGATATTCCTGGGAAATATTGCCACTTCTCCTTATTTCGGGTTACCGGTTCCCTGGTCGGTATTATACAATACACAAGACAACCAGAGCCTGGACTTTCCGGTTTCCTGCAAGATCGCAACAGATAAATATACCGGACTGGCCGATGGTGAGAACCGGAGTAATTTATTTCGTGATGATTATTTTATCCGTCTGTCAGAAACCATTTTGCTGCGCGCTGAAGCCAAACAACGCTCAGGAGACAAAGCCGGTGCGGCAGCAGATATTAACCTATTGAGAGACCGTGCAGAAACTACTTATAAAGTTACGGCAGCAGATATGGATGATAACTTCAACCTGATACTGGATGAGCGCAGCCGCGAACTGGTATATGAAGAATGCCGCTGGAATACATTACTCCGCATGGGCGGAACGATTGCCGTTGACCGGATCAAAAAATATGCATACTGGCCGGAAGCAAAAGCTACCTTAACTTTTAAATATAACCTGTGGCCGATACCACAATTGGTCATTGATGCCAACAAGGATGTTAAGCTTGATCAAAATCCGGGATGGTAGAATAGACTTATACAATCTTTCATAAAAAACAGGAACATCTTTACATCGGGATGTTCCTGTTTTTACTTATTTATTGCTATGCTAAGATTTAAACTCATTATCATTGTTTTGTGCTGTAGTCTATTGGGAATGGCGCAAAAAAAAACATATACTTTACGTACTTCAGAACTAATTGATCATGCTATTGCACGTAAAGCGTTTGTAACGCCGCCTGCCGAGGCGAGGTTGCGTTGTTACTGGTGGTGGTTAAACAGTATGGCCACCAAAGAATCCATCACCCGAGATCTGGAGCAGATGAAATTGAATGGGTATGGCGGTGCCTCTATCATAGATGCGGGCAGCTCTAATTATACAGTGGCGGCTAAAACAAAAGCAGGCCCGGTTTTTATGAGCCCTGCGTGGATGGAATTGTTTACGCATGCTGTAAAAGAAGCAGACCGTATCGGGATTGAGCTAAGTGTAAATACCCAAAGTGGCTGGAACCCGGGTGGGCCTACAATTACACCGGAACTCGCTTTGAAGAAGATTGTTTACAAAGAGATCAAAGTAAAAGGTGGGAAAAAAATTGAGATCAGCCTTCCGCAGCCGGAAACAAAATTATTATACCGGGATATTATCGTTCAGGCTTTTAAACAACCTGTAAAAGATCTTCCATTGAAGGAGGATGCCATAAAAAACTGGGGTATTAAATCTTTTAATGAAGCGTTTGGATTTAAAGGAACCTATCCTCTGTATAAGTTGCGTGAAGAATACCCCGGAGCTGAAAAAAGATCGGGTATCAAAACCAAAGAAATTATTGACTTGTCGGATAAATACAAAAACGGATTGCTCACATGGGATGCACCGGAAGGAGAATGGACCATTATCCGGTATGGCTGGACGTGTACGGGAGCCGTTACCTCAACCAACAGTGATGGATGGGATGGATTATCATTGGATCACCTGAACCCGGCTGCTTTTCAAAAATTCAGTAACGATGTGATCCTCCCTTTGATCAATACGGCACAGTCTGCAGGAAACAGTTTACATTTTTTGCAAACGGATAGCTGGGAAATGGGTAATGTAGGCTGGACAAATAATTTTGCTGCTGAATTCAAAAGATTGCGGGGATATGATATTACCGCTTACCTGCCCGTATTGGCTGGCAGGGTAGTGGAAAGCGTAGAACAGTCAGACAGATTCCTGCATGACTACCGTTTAACCATTGGCGATTGTATTGCTGAGAATCATTATCAATTATTCAGTGATCTGGCACATAAACATGGCATGGGTATTCATCCTGAATCGGGTGGTCCGCATTCTGCGCCGGTAGATGCTTTACGCGTGATGGCGATCAGTGATTTTCCCCAAGGCGAATTCTGGGCTATGGCCAATACGCACAGGATAAAAGATGATGAAAGGCTGGCTGTTAAACAAAGTGCTTCAGTGGCACATACCAATGGTAAAAAATTCGTGGCTGCCGAAGGGCCTACTTCTATCGGCCCGCAATGGGAAAGGTCTCCCAAGGACCTGAAAAGTAATATCGACCGTGTATTCTGTTCAGGCGTGAACAGGATTGTGTGGCATACATTCACTTCTTCACCCAAAGAATTCGGACTACCGGGTAATGAATATTTTGCTGGAACACATATGAACCCCAATGTTACCTGGTGGAAACAGGCAAAAGACTTTATCAGTTATCTTAACCGATGTTCTTACCTGCTTTCGCAGGGATTGTTTGTTGGGGATGTATTGTATTATTATGGTGATGATGTACCCAATTTTGTTTTCCTGAAAGAAGATGTAAAAGATCTTGCTTTTGGGCATGATTGGGATAAATGTTCTAAAGATGTTCTTCTCAAAAGGGTTACGGTTAAAGACAACAAAGCATTGTTAACTGATGGGATGACCTACCGTTTACTGGTGCTGCCTGCAGAAGATGCGATCGACCTTGCCGTATTACGCAAGCTGGAATCATTGGTAAAACAAGGCCTTACGATCATCGCACCGCGTCCTGCAAAAGCAACCGGTTTAACCCATTATCCGCAAAGCGACAATGATGTGACTGCTATCGCTTCAAAAATGTGGGGAAATGTGGATGGTGTAACCGTAAAAGAAAATCAATATGGAAAAGGGAAAGTGATCTGGGGTAAAGAGGTGAATACGGTACTGAATGAAATGAATGTCAAAACTGATTTTAGTTTTACAAGCACGCAACCTAACACAGCACTTGATTATATACATCGTACCGGAAAAGAAACGGAGATCTATTTTGTAGCCAACCGCTTTGGAAGAAAAGGGATCAGCGATTTTGAATTTCGTTACCTGACTACGCTCCCTGATCGTTATGAGCAAACCGAATGTTCCTTCAGGGTAACGGGGATGGTTCCGGAAATATGGGATCCCATGACGGGAGAAACTACAGAAATCATGATCTATCGCGAAGAGAATGGGCAAACGACAATACCCCTGAATTTTGAACCGGACGGATCAAAATTCATCATCTTCAGAAAAGCAGTTCCCAAAAGTCATATCGTAAAGATTGAAAAAAACGGGAAACGCATTTTCCCCGGTAATGAATTTGCTGGAGTAGATAAACCTGCATTTACGATAACGATACAGCATAAAAAACTATCCACCACGATATTTGAACCGGGTAAATATGTAACAACATGGTCAGGCGGGAAAACAAAAACCTATACACTTTCCAGTCCCAATCCTGTTTCTCTACTTTCCGGTAAATGGGAGATCCGTTTTGATACGAAATGGGGAGGGCCTGCACAGATAGAAACAGATTCATTAAGATCGTGGACAAAGTTTAAAGACAGAGGCATCCGCTATTATTCAGGTTCGGCTGTTTACAAGAAACACTTTACGGTAGCTGCCAATGCGCTCAAAGAAAAGACGGTGTTGCTTGATCTGGGTAATGTTCTCGAAATGGCATCTATCATCATCAATGGTCATAAAATGCCTGTGAAATGGAGTGCGCCATTTCAATTTGATATTTCGAATGAAATAAAAGCGGGAGAGAACCTGCTGGAAGTTGAGGTGGTAAATTTATGGCCTAACCGCCTGATCGGTGATAGTAAACTGCCAATTAGTGAGCGGCTCACAAAAACAAATATTATGAAGTATGATGGCAGTGACTCGGAAAAATATTTACGCGAATCCGGTTTATTAGGCCCGGTAAGTATCCGGTTTATTCATTTTGAAACCGGTCAATTACAAAAATGATTCAAAATATAAATAAACATGGCGAAGAATCAATTTCAATGTAAGATTGGGCTTTTTGGTATCGGCCTGGAAGCATACTGGGAACAGTTTGCCGGGTTAGAAGATCAATTGAGATCCTATTTACAAATAGTAAATGACAGGATACTTGGATATGGGTACGAAGTGGTAAATCTGGGACTTATTGATAATGCAGAAAAAGCCATGGAAGCAGGCCATCGTTTCAGGCAGGCGGATGTAGATGTTATTTTTCTTCATGTAACAACTTATGCTTTGTCTTCCACGGTATTAAGTGTGGTACAACGGGCAAAAGTTCCAGTGATTATACTGAACCTTTCTCCGGAAGCGGCTATTGATTATGCTTCCTTTAATGCTTTGAATGATAGAAGGGCCATGACAGGTAAATGGCTGGCCTATTGTTCTGCCTGTCCTGTTCCTGAAATTGCCAATGTGTTTAAACGTGCAGGTATTCAGTTTTATGAAGTAACTGGCATGTTACGTGGTGATGAAGCCTGCTGGAATGAAATTCAGGAATGGGTAGCGGCCGCGGGTGTAGCCAATATCATGTCGCATAATAGGTTGGGTGCTATGGGGCATTATTATTCCGGGATGTTGGATATCTATACAGACATCACTTTACAATTGGCAACGTTTGGCGGACATGTAGCGTTGATTGAAGTAGATGAATTATCGGCCATCAGAAATGATATTGCTGCAAACCAGATTGGAGAACGTTGTCAATATTTCGGAGAGGTGTTTGATATACAGCCAGACTGCAACCCTGTTGAACTCGCTGAAGCCGCCCGAACATCTCTCGCATTGGATATATTGGTTGACAGATATGCATTGGGTTCTATGGCTTATTATTATAAAGGTGCACCCGGTTCGGCGAATGAAAAGACGATCGCTTCTATTATTTTGGGTAACTCGCTTTTAACAACAAGAGGAATACCTGTAGCAGGTGAGTATGAAATTAAAAATGCCCAGGCCATGAAGATCATGGACTCATTTGGTGTGGGCGGCTCGTTCACAGAATATTATGCGATGGATTATACGGATGATATTGTGTTGATGGGCCATGATGGCCCGGGACATATTAAGATTGCAGAAGGAAAAACAAAAGTGAGGCCACTCACCGTATACCATGGAAAAGTAAGCAGTGGTTTATCGGTGGAGATGGCTGTAAGATATGGGCCTGTTACCTGTTTATCGGTTTTAGAACATAATGGTAAATTAAGGTTTCTGGTGGCAGAAGGATCTTCTGTATCAGGTCCCATTTTAGAGATTGGTAATACCAACAGCCGCTACAGATTCTCTATTGGTGCAAGACAATTTGTAAACCAATGGAACAGTCACGGTCCTGCGCATCACTGTGCGGTGGGAATTGGCCATATAGCAACCCGAATCAAAAAATTAGGCAATTTATTGGGTATAGAAACGGTGGTGGTTTGTTGAAACCGATCCGGTCATGTTATCAATATAAAAAAAGGGCCGTCTCCTTAAACAGTCGCCCTTAAAAAACACCTGTAATCCATAATTGACGTGTATTTGAGGGACGACTATTTACCCTAATTTTTAGGTTATTAAAAGAATAATCTACCCTAATTTTTGGTAAATAATTGAATAAATTTGAACAAAAATACCATACACCGCCCCCGGTGGTAATGATGATAACGGCTTATGGCGTTGCAGACAATTTTAATCATGCCATGAAACTGGGCGCTGATGATTTTCTTACCAAATCTTTTGACTTTACCCTGTTTGGAGAAAAACTCCAACTGTAACTGATGACTAAAATTCTTGTGGCCGATGATGTGATAGATCTCGAAACACAGATCAAACATTCTGTTTGTCCCTTAATTATTTAATCGGGTATATATCAAAGGACAAGTAAGTAGAAGGCAAATGAATTATTCAAAAGATAATATCATCCCTATTTACCCTAATCCCTTCACCATACTCTTTTGATTTCACTGGCGAACAGAGGAAATCACTGCAATCATAAATATCCTTCACTCTATCATTCTTCTCCTCTACAACTAAGTCTAAATGACTGCCATCCTCATTTCCAACAAATGAATAGCCAGTGCATTTATAATTGCATTTCTTACATAAACCAAATGCCGCCACCAGTAATGCTGAATAAGTTTTACTTGCCTTACTGGGTGCCTGTATGGTCATATTAATTTTTGCTCTTTTG
>JAYSXR010000117.1:0-4855 GCA_043717145.1 Chitinophagaceae bacterium
CAGTAATATTTCTGTTGTTGCGGGTTGGTACCGGTGATCTTTTTATCATTAGTAAAATTATCACTTGCATATAATTCAGGGGAAAGGTGGTAATCCTGTTTTACATAGAGAAAAGCATTGGCATCTTTCGCTTTTGTTAAACGACTTACGGATAAGCTTTCAAATATCAGTTTGTCTACTTTACCGTTCTCTAATTTATAATAACCGAATTTTTTACTCTTATCACCATAAGCAGAAAGATAAATGGGTTTGGCATCGTCAATAAACGGGTCTTCGAAATCAACCCGGTTTACACGGAACATGGTTTCGTCTTTTTCACCTTCGGTCAGCTTACGCGAAGACTTACCATCAGGAGTAACTGCCCATACATTGTATTCATCGTAGACTAACATTTCTTTATCGTCTTTTAACCATCCACCAAGACCCACCGGTGGTTTACTGGCTGTATGGTCATCCCGGGTATCCCAGAAATCGGCCTTGATATTTTGGGTGATATTGGTATTTTGCTGTGTGGCGATGGTATAGGTCCACCAATGTTTATCTTTAAAATAATATAAAAAATTTCCGTCTGGTGAGGAACGAGGACCGGTATAAAAACCGTACAATGATTTTTCATACAATAGTTTTTCTTCCCCTGTTTTCACATTAATCAGATAGAAATCGGAAAAATCTTCTTTAAATGCGGGTTTATATTTTTTATCGGTAGATGCGATGGCATATTTCTGGTTGCCCGTTAATAGTGCATCAGGAGCACTTTCTTTGGCTAGCTGATAAAAATGTCCGTTATCCATATTCCATACAGATAAAAAACTTGCCTCCTTATCCTGCTTATAGGTAATTTTTTGGCGTGGTTGTATTTCAGGATCCTTCCAATGCCAGATGTCTACTGCAGGTAATTTCTCATCGGGATTCGATTTTTTAGCCAGTGAGGTTTTGGTACTATCTGTTTTTATCTGGATAGAATCTGTTATTACTTTTATACTGTCGGCTGGTTTTTTATCTTCTTTTTTGGGCTTTACCGTCCATGGCTTTAATCCAAAAAATACAGAACTCATATCATCGCTAAGCCGAAGGGCCGAACCATTATAGATGCGCATATCTTTTGGAAATGAAGCCAGTTCTGTTGGGTTAAACATTTTCAAAACGGGGGATTGATAAATGCCCGTATAACTGTTTACAATGGCATTCTCTTCTTCATAACCTTCTTTCTTAAATGTTTTGAAAAAGGATAATCCATCGCCTTCCTTCTGCCAGTTAAGTTTTGAGAATTTCAATGTATCACTAGCCACTACTTGTAATGTATAGGTATTCAGGTTAAGTAATTCAACCGAGTTGCCTGCTGCATTCCCTGATTCTACTATATAAGATATATAATCGCTTTTTTTGTTAAAAGCATACTCCGTTACATTGCCGATGGTATGCGTGGTATTATCACTCATATTCTTAACCAGCAAAATACTGTCTTTGTCTTTGCTTTCTTTAGGGGGTGCCAGGTAAACGGCTAAGAATTTTCCGTTGCGTGAAAAGCCAAAGCGTGTGGTATTTTGTATCACTTCTTTTTTACCAGTTTCTAAATTCAGTACACCCATTTTATATTCGATGGGCTTGCTTTGATCGCGCAGCTTTTCGGCTTCTTTAAAAGGCAGGCCAATACGGTAAGCGATCCATTTATTGTCCTTTGAGAATTCAGGTTGGGAAGCGAATTCTATTTTATATACCTTATCAGAATTCCGGTTTATTACATACATAGTATCATTGTCTTCCTGAACTACTATTTGATAAGCTATCCATTGGCCGTTTGGCGATAGGTCGTTTGCGCCGATTGACTGCCATTTGCCATAATCTTCCGATGTCAGATTTTTCTTTTGTTGAGCATCTATTGCAGTGGCGCAAAGAAACAAGCACAGTAACACATAAAATGTTCTTTGTAACATATCAGTTAGTTTGTAACAAGATATGGAAAAAAGTGATTGTGCCATGACAGTGATAAACTTTTCGTGATGAATGTGATTGGGAACCAATTTTTTAATTATTATAAAAAAGAGTTATTCACATTTAGATACCCCGGGACGAAGGCTATTGCAAATGCCAACTCCTCTTTCTATTTTGTCAGGTCATATTTTATTTACCCTCAAAACGATTGCTATGAACACACAAAAATTTCTTGTCTCCGGTATTATCGGAGGAATTGTTTCATTCTTCGCAAGTTTTCTGATTTATGGTTTATTGCTGATGGATTTTTTTACTAAAAATGCCGGAACTGCAACGGGTACTATGAAGGCCCAGGCCGATTTTGTTTGGTGGGCCTTGGTGGCAGGATCTATCTGCCAGGGATTATTGTTATCCTACATTTTTAACAAGTGGGCTAACATCAATTCATTTGGAGCGGGGGCAACTGCGGGTGCCGTTATCAGCTTTTTTGTAACAGCAGGATTTGACCTGACGATGCTTGCTACTAGTAATTTATCAACCTTAACCGCAACATGTGTTAATATTATTGCCGGAACGGTGATGGGTGCAATTGTTGGAGCTGCTGTTGGAATGGTAAATGGAATGGGAAGTAAGAAGGCCGTTTAACATCATGTCTGTAATATATGAAAAGAGCGGCTTCTGCGCCGCTCTTTTCATATATACGCTGTGGATACTTGCTCAGAAAAAATAAGAAATATTTATTTAACCACCCGCTGCCATGTTTGCTGTAATTGTGTTCCGGCTGCTGTTGCACCGGAAAGCCTTACTTCATTGTTTGTAATTACAGTAAGCGTGGCAGCTTTATAAACAATAGAACTGCTGCAACTGTTGACTAAATTACTAATGGTAAAACTGCCATTGTTGGCCGTGATGCTTTTCCATAAAACATCATTAGCCCTTACACAATAGGAGTTGTTTTGAAGGGTAATAATTGTTCCATCACCTGCAATAGGGTAAACAGTGATTGTTGTTCCTACCAGTGCATTGTTATCGCTACTTGATTGCATTTGCCAATTCCCGTTTAAAGAAAAAACGCCCCCCGTTGTGTTAGTTGGCAGGCCTTTCAATACATCACAACCCGTAAGGATAAAAAGGGTGAGGCAGGTTACAGCAAAACTGGTATATATTTTTTTCATTTTCTTTTTTTAAAATGATTGGATAGGGTGTTGGCAATCAGTATCAGGTTTCTTTGTCCTGGGTATTTTTGATGAGGCTGATACCCGCAACGAAAAATATAGCTCCCAGTACGCCAAACATAATAATTGACTTAATGTTCCTTTCGCCATTGCCATTATTCATAAAAGTAGCGCCAGCATAAATCAATCCTACTATTCCGAGGATGGAGAGAATGATACCCAATATTCTTTTTTCCATAAATAGTTTTTTATTTATGCATAGTTACTTGCCTTTTTTAAGTAAACTGTTACAGTATTTTAGTATTCAGTTGCATAATTCACAGATAGAAACCGGTTGACGTAGATATAAATAGCAAATAACCAGTGTTATGTTAATAGTGAGTTGCCAGTGGTGAGTGGTGCGTACGTTAATTGGATTACCTGTAATCACTCACTATTGACAACTCACAATTCATAAAATAAGCGGTAGATTAAGCTTAACATAACACTAGCGGTTTGCCTCACTGATCCAGTGAAACTGTTTATCTGCCAATTGAAAATGGCGCCTGCTTTTTTTGAGTAACAAATATAAAGAATTTGTTTTACGGGTTCCCCAAAGTGTAAGGGTATTACTGTCGGGCATTGCATAGTGAAACGAAATCATAGCATCCTTATCCGAAATGAATTTTTTAAATACGATGGTTGAATGGGTGCTGTCTACAATGAAAGTAAAATAGCCACGCCTGTATCGTTGCCTGAATGCGGTATCAGTAGAGCCCACACTGGCCAGGCCGCCTTTTTCAAAAATGATATCTTTCCAACGTAGTGTATCGGTAATTAATGCGGGAATGGTATCCTTATTTACTGCAAAAATACTCACATCATATATGCCCGGACTGATCGGCCGGGTATTGGATTCTTTTAATAGTGATTGATACCATCCCCTTGTGGTATAGAATGGCATAACCACAAATATGGCAATGAATGCCAGCTTCAAAACTATCCGGGTTATGCGCATCCATTTTTCGGGAAACGAAATATGATGTATTGTATTAGCATCGACAGAACGGTTGAATATAAAGAAATCAACCAATCGCTTACAATCATTATATAACAGGTAATAGCAATAAATAACAAGGTGGATAGAAAATATTTTTACCGGGATATCATAACACAAATTCAAGACCATTACATTGGTAAATACGGTTAATGCTACACATAAACCCAGGGTTATGGTTTTACGGTTGAGCAATAATACACCGGCCAATATTTCCATGGCTCCCGAGAACATTTCGTAAGGCGTAGAATAACCAATAAAAAGCCATGAGAAACGCATGGGTAAAAAATCCCCCAAGGTTGTAGCTAACTGGCTCTGGTTGGGAAAGGGCATTTGCAAAGCATACCATTTATCAATACCATACACAAAGCACATGGTAATGAGAAAATACCTTACAAAAGTGGAGAGCCAATAATTGGCCTGTATATAGCTTTTGCGTTTTTGATCAAGCAGGCTCCATGCCAGGCAACCTGCCAGGGTAAGTAAAAGATAGGTGAACACCCTTTCCCAATTGAATGAGGTGTCCCCGCTGCCGTTGTTTACGATTGTTGTTACCGGAAAATGAAACCAATATTTATTGAATAACTTTACGATCCACTCAATGGCATTCTGGTAATAGGCTGTCAGGTAACCAAGACCGGGAATCGTATTATTTAACCATGTCCACGGCGTAATATTAAGCAGGAAATAGATGCAGAAAAAACGGAAAGCT
>JAYSXR010000118.1:0-1647 GCA_043717145.1 Chitinophagaceae bacterium
ACCTGGTTATCTTCTGCCACCAAAATACTTAAAGGGTTCTCCTGGGCCATATCAGCTGATATTTTTTGTTCTTCACGCGGTTTATTTGCTCTTGGGAAAGGTTTTGCATGTTTACGAAGGCTATTTGTTACATGTGTATTTAAAATATGCTGTTTAATAGGTTTTGTAAGCACAGAAATAAAAATATCTTTATAAGCATCTTTATGCTCATCTCCCAATGAGCTTAACAGAATAATGGGGGTATTAGGAAATTTTTCGTGAATTAATCTTCCTAATTCGATCCCATCCATTCCGGGCATTTGCATATCGGTAATTACCAGGTCAAATGGCCGGTGATGTGACATGATTCTTAGCGCTTCTTCTCCTGACTTTGCTAATATGGGTAAAAATTTCCACAGTTCCAATTGTGTTTTTAATATATTTCTGTTAGTAAGATTATCATCAACCACCAATATATATTTTCCTTCCAATCCTTCCATATTATAATGAACATAAGTAATTAATGTATTAACGCCGGCTTTAGTAAAGATAGTAAAAGCAAAAGTTGAGCCTTCCTGCGGTTTGCTTTCTACTTTAATACTTCCACCCATCAGTGTAATTATTTTTTCCGAGATAGCCAATCCTAACCCAGTACCGCCATATTTTCTAGTGGTAGATGAATCTACCTGGGAAAATGATTTAAATAACCTGTCCATTTTAGCTGGGTCGATGCCTATGCCTGTATCCTTCAGTTCAAAGCACAATTTCAACTGACCATCTGGTTCTGTGTTCAAAAGGCGCACTCCCAAAAAAATTTCTCCCTTTTCGGTAAATTTTATCGCATTGCTTAAAAGGTTCAATAATACCTGCCGCAAGCGCAGTTGGTCACCTATAATTTGCGAAGGAATACCTGCATCAATCTGATATACCAGATCAAGTCCAAGTTGCGAGGCTTTAGCGGCAAATACATCCAGTGCTTCTTCAATACAGTTTCGCAGGTCAAAATCGTTATGTTCTAACTCCATATTGCCTGATCCAATTTTAGAATAATCCAGAATATCATTGATCACATGCATAAGGCCATCCCCACAACTGCGTATAGTATCGGTATATTCCTTTTGTTCTGCTGTAAGTTGAGTTTGCGAAAGTAAAGAAGCCATACCAATTACACCATTCATTGGTGTTCTTATTTCGTGACTCATGATTGCCAGAAACGCACTTTTTGCCTTGTTGGCTTCTTCTGCTTGGTGCCGGGCCCTTTTTTCTTCATCCGTTAACAACGCCAGCCTTTCGGTTCTTTCCTGAACCTGTTTTTCCAATTTATTTTTTTGTGTGTTGATGGTATTAATGCGGTACTTGTAAAAACCAATTATACTGCCAATAACACTCATAGCCGAAATTAGTTTAAACCACCAGCTGAGCCAGAATGGTGGGATAATGTTCAGGTTAATACTTACGATCCGGGATGATGGGCTTCCATCATTAGTAAGGCCACGGACTTTGAAAACATATTTTCCCGGATCCAAGTTTGTGTAGGTAGCCATACGCCTGCTACCGATACTGTTCCAGTTCTTATCAAACCCTTCCAGTATATATGAATATTGTTTTGTTTCAGGATTGGTATAATTTAAAGAAGCAAACTCAAATGAAATAACCGAATTTTTATAT
>JAYSXR010000119.1:0-14779 GCA_043717145.1 Chitinophagaceae bacterium
TTTTGATAAAAGTTCTTTGAAACATTTGATGAGTATTTGTTTGAGCTGAATTTGTGTCGGCTTTGATTTGAATTTTGTTCTTTGTCATCCTTTGGGTAAAAAATTGATAATGAATCAAGGACAAATGGTATTTACTCGAATTATGGATTTTTTCTCTCAAAATATCTTTAAGGTTTGTGCTAAGAAGTATAATGCGAACCGTAAATTGAAAGAATTTACTTGATGGAAACTATTTTTTTGTTTGGCAATTAGTCAACTAACACACAGAGAGCATATGTGACACTATGCCTTGTTTAAGACTTAATGGCGAAAAAGTATATCATTTGGGAATTGGTAAAGCCGTAAATAAATCAACTTTATCCAGAGCAAATGAAAAAAGAAGTTGGCATATCTTTCACGATTTTTGAATCAAACTAATTGAATAAGCTTAAACATTGTATCCAAGCGATAACCATCTACAGATTAAACTAAAAGGAGCGGTATTCGCATTAAAATCAACAACAGTAAATCTTTGTTTAGAAGTTATTATGTGGGCTGCTTTTCGTTCAACCAAAGCAGCAATAAAAATCCATACACTGCTTGAATTGAAAACATCAATTCCTGAATTTATTTTCATTTCAGAAGGTAATGTTCTTGATGGTAATGTGATGCATTTAATTCCTGTAAAAAAAAGGCAGTTATACTTATTTGCTTAAATAATTCCGATTTGTTATATTTGAGTAACCCATACAAGTCTGTATGGGTTATATAATCTATCTTTCTTCAATAGATGTTACAGCGTTAAAGAAATTAAGTCGTAGTGAAAAAGACGGTAAAATACTTCGCCGCTATCATTGTATATGGATGGTGCACGAAGCCCTACCAAAAAGAAAATATCCTCAACATTTGGTATAAATATAGATACAGTAACAGACTGGGTTAAGCTGTATACTACAGATGATTTAGCAGGCTTAAGCAAACTGCATTAGGAAGGTAGAAGACCATCTGTTCTGGATTCCATTAAAGATGCACTGATAAAGCATATAAGGGAACACTCCATCAGTAAATTTTCTGATTTGCAGGATTTTTTGGAAACCCAACATTCTATTGTAGTAGAACACAGTTGGTTAAGCCGGTATTGTAAATAAAACTCCATTGCATTTATAAAAAAACAAGGCGGATAACAGGAAAAATTCCATCAGAACAAGTGCAGTAATTATTCATATAATTAATGGATCAACGCTACGGATGTGCCCATAATGATGAGAGGGAAGTATTCCTGTATTTAGACCCTATGCACCAGATACACAACAATGAAAATGATTATGCATGGCAACAAACAGGGCTAGCAGGTATTAAAAAATTGCTGGCCACCACCGGAAGAAAACGACTCAACATTATTGGGGCTGTTAATCCGTTAGCCTTTGAGCCAACCATCATACTGACGGAAGAAAACAGTTATGCAGAAGTAATAGAAGCATTTCTGAGTGAAATAAAACAGCAATATTGAGTTGCAACCTGCATCTGAATTATTTTAGATAATGCAAGATACCAACGCAGTTATCTGGTACAACAAAAAGCAAAAGAATTGGGTATCGGTTTTATTTACTTACCCCCTATAGTTATAATTTAAACTTAATAGAACGGCTAGGGCGGTATTTCAAAAAGAAAGTAATGAAGAACTATGGGGTGAAATATCTCTAGAACAAATACTATGAAGATTTTGCTTCATTTGAAAATGCTATTGACACTTTTTTTCAATCATTTAATGAAAGGATTGTAGATATGAAATCATTACTGAATTTTAAATTCGGAATTATTAAAGCAAGTTAATATATAAACAAAATGAATAAGGCTTACGTTGACTTTGATAGACTTTATAATCTAAAGTTGACAAAGCATATTTTGTAGTACTGAGGAAGGATTATGGCAAAGAGCAGGATGACGTCATCGTAAACATTTGCGGCAATATTATCAGCGGCCACGTGATGGGGGAAACTGCGCGGCTATTATCAGACAGGTTTGGCAGGATTATGCATGACAGGCTGAGTGTTTCAGATAATGGAACAGGGACTTCCATCACCCGGTAAAAGCAACTCGAAACAGCTATTCCAGCCAGTAAGATTTCTGCGATTTACTAAGGTGAATTTGCCGGGATGGTGGCGGACGATCCTCTGCAAAAGATCAAACTCAAAATGTTTCATTTTCAAATCACCCAAGATGCAGAGTTGATCAACAATAAAATGAAAGATTTTACGCCAATTCCAGTAGTTTCTACTGTAGGTCAACAACAGGTGATAAATAACTTTTCTCAAGTCAAATATGACGTCCGTTCCTTGATTGAAAAAGAGATAAACCGGCTCGTTGCAGAGAAGGAAAGGAAAGCGAAGGCTTATACTTTATAAATAGTACGCACTTTAGATATTATTGCATTGCACTAACGTAAAGGAATATAAATGCTTAGGATCTGCCATCTGCAATTTCCGCCACCTAAAACTCATAACAACATGCTTAAAAGACGATTTAAAATGAGCCCTAATCGCCAATTTCTATTCCCTATTCTCCATTTTTAAGCTTGCCTCTTTCCCCAAATCCATTTGCCCCCTATAAGTATTGGGTGATAAATAGATATGAATTATTTATAACAGTAAAAATATCAATTATTTTGGAGGTTCAACAAAAATAAGAGGAGGATTGCAGAATCGCAAGCATTTATACCAACTATTCAGGATCGGTTGTATTTTTTGGTATTATCGCATGAATAATCGTTCCCTTACCTATTCTGCTTTCAATCTCAAGCCTTCCATGCAATGAAATGGCCCGTTCTTGCAAGCCTATCAGTCCCAATGTATTTTTCTTTTTTTCGTGATCAAAACCAATTCCATTATCTGTAATAGTCAGGTATATGTTTTCAGTATCTTCACTCGTTTTAATTAATATATCTTTTGCTTTGGCATGGCGCATCACATTGGTCATGGATTCCTGAATAATTCTAAACAGTTCTGTTTTTACATTCATGGCCAGGTTTTCGTCGTTAAATCCAGATTGGAAAATGCAGGGTATAACATTGAGTCTTTCGAACTCTTCACAATGTGCTTTCACAGCAGCATTCAGGCCAAAATCATCCAGCACACTGGGGCGTAGACCGGAAGCAATTTTGCGGATGGAAGTTAATAATACTTCGAGAGTTTTATTGGCATGGGTAATTCTGTTTTTTTCCATCTCATTAAGCCCCTCTACCTTGATTCCCAACCAGTCAATATCAATTTTTAAAGCAGAAGCCAGTTGGCCCAATTCATCATGAACTTCCCTCGCTAGACGTTTACGTTCCTCTTCGCGTACATTCTGGAGATAGCCATAAAGTTTTTTTAATTCGTTGTTTTTTTCCTGTAATGACACTTCACCCTGCTTTCTTTTTGTAACATCGCTTCCAACAGAAATCCAATGGATGGGCCGTCCATAATCATTTGTAACTGGAACAATGGAAATATTATTCCAAAATTCCTCGCCATTTTTTTTATAATTTAGCATTTCAACTTTACAGGCTACCCCCATTTCTATCGAATTTCGCAAATATTCCACCATTTCAGGATCCGTTTTGGGGCCTTGGAGAATGGCAGGTGTATTACCGATCACATCTTCACTAGTATAGCCTGTCATTACAGTAAAGGAATCATTTACATATAGAATACGTTGATTACCCGCATTACTCGGTTCCGCTTCCGTGATTAAAATACTATCGGTCGTATGCGTAATTACAGATTCAAATAGTTTTAATTGCTCCTCCTTTTTTTTGCGATCAGTAATATCCTGACAGGTTCCAACTGCTTTAATAGGTAAACCCTCTTCGCTTGTAAAGATTTGCCAGTGTTCTAATATAAACTTGAGCTTTCCCTGCGCCGTAATTATTCTGTGTTCAATGGCATCTATATCAGGATTATCAAAGGAATCTTTAAAAGCAGCATCTACCCGTTCACGATCATCTGGATGTATGAAGGCCAAAAATTTTTCATGTGTGGGAAAAATGCTGTAAGGTTCAATTCCAAAAATCCTGAAGGTTTCAATTGACCAGCTTACTTTCAGGCTATCAAGTTCTGTTTCCCAACTACCCAATTTAGCTACGGACTGAGCAAGATTAAGTCCTACCCTTTCCTGCTCCCTTTCTATACTAAGCTTACGAAATTTTTGTTCGTTTTGCTGTAACAAAGCAGAATCCACTAATTTTTGCGTGATATCCCGGATATTACATTGAATTACATTTTTAGAATTTGCAGAATAAACATTGATAATAAACTCTACATTATGAATCGTTCCATTTTTGTGTTTAAGTGGTAGGTTATCATAGCGGATATATTCATTTTTTTGTAATTCTAAGAATGCATTTTTAGAGGCAGCAACATCACTGAACAAACCAATTTCCCATAATTCTTTTCCGCATAATTCATTAAATTCATACCCAATTAGATATAAAAGAAATGGATTTGCGTCTGTAATTTTTCCTGAAGCACCATCTAATATTAAAATGCCGTCCTTAGCAGATTCGAATAGGCGTCTGTATTTATTCTCAGATTCTTTAACTGTATCTTCTGCCATTTTCCTAAAAGTAATATCGTGGTGAGAGACTATTACTTTTTGATCATCACCCTCTAACGGTCTAACATCGAGTATAAACCATCTCTGCTTTTGAGGGGAATGACAGGAGTATTCCATCTCAAAACAATCTGTTTTCTTTTGCATTACAGATTGTATTCCTTTTAAAGCCATGGCAGCCATAACATCGCCATTCGCAATAGATTTTCTGCAGGTATTAAAATAGTTACTACCTTCTGAACTTCGTTCAAGAGATGTAACGCCATTTTTTTTTGCAAAATCATTCCAAGCTTTGTTAACGGCGATAATTATTCCGGATTTATTAATCACCGCTACATGACAGTTAATCAAAGAATTTATGATTTTATTGAATATTTGGGTATTGTCTATCATACATCTTAAAGAACAATTGTTCCTCTCCGCAAAGGGACGCACTTTAAGGAGGTAAACATTTGTACAAATCCGTAAAGTTCTTACATATATCACATATTTCTTTGAAACCAACGCACATCATGGCAACTTTATATTATCCGGTGCGTTGATTTTCATTTAAGAATTTTGAAGTATTAGAGACAATCTTGTTCAATAAAGTTTCCATCGCCATCAAATTCGTCTTAACCTTATTTTTATTTAAATTGAATAGAACTTGACCAGGAAAATCTATCCCTCGTGCGGACAAACAAATATCAATCGTTAGAGGATGCAAAAGATATTTTGGAAGACTTGTAAGTATCCCAAAAAGCAGATAATGTAAAATTAGAACTCAAAGCTAATTTAATTGAGATAAGATAGTCCTGTAGGAAAGCTCTTCAAATCTCTTTCAGAAGCTAAAAAGACTGATCATGATTATCATGATGCAGGTTACAATATAATAAAACTATATAGCAGTATTGATACCGGCTGGGTAAAAGCAATGTGCAAAGAGGCTCATAAAGTGAAAATGCGAATAGCCGGGCTTTTTCAGGTTCATTTGCATACAAGTAAAGCTGTGATGAAAGGTTATAACGAAATCACGCGTTTAAACATGGTCGTACTTAATTTTCTCTCAGATACGATTGATGCCAGGAAAAGCCGTATTTTACCTCTTGGCCAAAATGCGTATACAATAGATTTAAAAAAATAAGTCGGTAATGGATTTTATTCAATTATTAAAAAAGCATCATAAGTTGTAGATCCTACTATAAATTTGCATGAAGAACTGTTTAATAGTTCCCCGGACAATACTGTTGATATTTATAAACCGGTTGTAAACTGAATGAAAGAATCTGACAGAAAAAATATCAAGGTTAATTGATTTATTGATGATACCACGAAAATACCTGTAAACAAAAAGAGTTATAAACGTATGCTCCAAATGCTAAAAATGTATTATGATAATGATATAAGTTTACTAACAGATACAGACAGTGGTGCCCAATTTGCTCTTCAGCTTGAGTTGGAATTATTTGTTAGATCAAGGATACCTGCTAATGAAATATTACGCATTGATGCTTATGTACCCGCAAAAATATTTAATCTTACTACAAAATTGCATCTATAAAAAAAAAGGTTAAGCTGATTTATATTTGTGGATGGTAACCATGTGAATAAAACCAGTGACATAAGAAATGTATTTATGGTTCTTACAGACCATAGTTTGTATTATCCTAAAAAAATGTATAAATATGCTGATTGGGACTCATATTACTATTAATGCGACTTGATAATTCGGGCACATATTTCAATTAATCTATTATATATTAAAATAATTAAAATATGAAAAATAGACTATTTTATCTACTGATCTCGTTGCTTTTTTTTAGTTGCAGGTGTTGGTCTCAAACCTATATTTCTTTTGCTCCAGCGCTTACTAATACGGCTGGCTCTATTACTGATAAGTCAAATATCGCTCTTGAAATAGGCAAACAATGGGAAGTATTTAGTATGGGCTTAGCCTTTGGAAAGACTACTTTGAGTAAGGTAACCGGAAAAGACACCAGTAACTATGTAGAGATTCGCCCAAATCTCAATATATTTCAACAGGGGAAATTTACTAACACCTTTACTGCAGGTATAGGTTATATCTTTCAGGCTAAAGAAAATCTGCTAACTGAGCTGACTTACGGAATTGAATATTCGCTAACGGAAAAATTGCATTTTAACGCAAATTTTGGTCAATATTTTTACAGCGGAAAAGAATCTGCCAGTAATTTAACTTTCTTTGGCATTTCTGCGGTATTGTTTTTTAAACCTGAAAAATCGGGTTCGCTGATTAAACAAAATAAATAAACTTGCTAAATCAGAGATCACTCGTTTCTTTTTGGATAAAGGCATTAAACTTTTAATATTATAATTACGCACTATGTACTCTACATTCTCCCCTCGTTACGTACTTATTTTGCTGCTGCTTTCCACATGTTTTACATGGGCATTAGCAAACAGCACACCACCCTTAAGGGTAGTTATTATCAGGCATGGCGAAAAGCCTGAGAAAGGGCATTACTTATCCTGTCAGGGTCAGAATCGTGCCGCGGCACTTCCGGCGATTTTACATCAGAAATTTGGCAACCCAGACTACACATATGTTCCAAAAATGGGTAGCAATAAAAAAACTATGGGATCCAGAATGTATCAAACAGCCGCTCCTTTTGCCAATCAATATAAACTTAGTCTGAATACTAATTTTGAAGAAACTGATTTCTCTGGCATTGCAGCTGATATTCTCAAAAAAAAAGGAACAGTGTTGCTGGTCTGGGAACATTCCGCAATTAAAGGGATTACCAAAGCTTTAGGGGTAAGCGAACCTGGGAAATGGTCGGGAGAAGATTTTGATAGTATATGGATCATCAGTTTTGACAATGGAAAAGCTGTCTTACATAAAGATCATGAAGGACTGCATCCTTCAACCGCCTGCCAATAAGCCATGTATCTTTAACTTTTTTTAACATACATACACACTTAATTTTGACAAATACTTTTTATGATGGAAATGAAATTAAATTTATGAGAAAGCTCATTGTTGTCTTGTCCACGTTACCATTCCTATTCATTTCATGTGATTAAGAACTTGATGAAGAATTTCCTTGAATAGTTGTAAGTATGGACCAGGTGCCGGCTATTGTAAAAGACACCTTTGTTGAAAAGTACCCAAAAATTACTGAGAACAATTGGTATAACAAAGATAATATTGGTTATAACGTTTCCTTTCAATTAAATAATATCAAAACAATGGCAAGGTTTAAAAATGACGGAACATTTATAGCTAAAATAGTATAGAACCAAAAAAGGCAACACCATAACCATGAAGATAACTGCGGATGCGAACTAACTAATTAAACAATAATTTATATGGGCAATTTAGGTTTTCAGGAAATATTACTCATTGGGGTAGTGATCCTTGTGTTATTTGGGGGGAAAAAAATTCCGGAATTTATGAGAGGGCTAGGAAAAGGTATGCGTGAATTCACCGATGCGAAAGATAAAATAAAGAATGAATTAAATGAGAGTATAAATGAAAAAGATAAGGCACCTCCTATTGAGCCAAAATAATTTATAAATTATTTGATAAGGTCATTAATTAATGCTGTCCAGCCTGTCTGGTGGCTTGCACCTAAACCCCGCTGATTATCCCCGTCAAAATATTCGAAAAATAGTAATAGGCTTTCATTACCAGGTTGCTGGTAAAACCAATTATATTGTCCGTAGAGAGGCCGTTCGTTATTATTGTTATGCTGAAAAGTATTTAATACCCGGCTCCGTAACATATCAGCTATCTCGTGCAAAGTCAATTCATTTTCTGATCCTTTCGGAAAGGGCAACCGGATAGTATCTCCGTAAAAATCACCGTATTTGTGTATGGCCTTTATAAGCAAATAATTCAAAGGCATCCACACAGGTCCCCTCCAGTTCGAATTACCCCCAAATAATCCTGAGGTGGAATCTGCAGGATCATATTCAATATTGTAATTCTCCCCGGCAATTGTTAATTGATATGGATGTTCATGGTAATATCTGGATAGTGCGCGAACACCACCCTGACCTAAAAATTCTGATTCATCCAACACCCATTCCAGTAATTGTATAAGGCGCTCTTTCCCGACCAGAGAAAACAGTATACTTACATCACCATCCTGTTGCCTGTTAGCTAAGAACTGGTTATGGACCATGCGGTAGTTCGTGAACCATTCCATCCGCTTTATAAAGCCCGGAAGCCGGTTCATGTCTTCTTTGCCGATGACTGATACTGCAAATAGTGGAATCAGTCCCACTATAGACCGCACTTGCAACGCAAAAGGGTTTTCCCCATCAAGAGACAATACATCGTAAAAGAAATGATCTGCTTCGTTCCACAATCCAAGTTCATTTAACGCCTCGGAAATAATGACAAAGTGCTCATAGAACTTAAGTGCCATTTCTTCAAATGCATCATCCTGCACGGCTATTTCAATAGCGATGTCCATCATGTTGAGGGCATACATTCCCATCCAGGCCGTACCATCAGTTTGCTCTAGGCTTATTTCTCCCGGAAGCTTGCTGTTTCGGTTAAACACGCCTATATTATCTAAGCCTAGAAAGCCGCCTTCGAACACATTATTCCCATTGGAATCTTTCCGGTTTACCCACCACGTAAAATTAATGATGAGTTTTTGGAATATTTTTTTTAGAAACTGGAGATCCCCCTTGCCCGTCTTTTCTTTCTCTATCTCATAGACCCGCAATGCTGCTAAAGCTTGTACCGGTGGATTAACATCACCAAAGTTCCATTCGTATGCCGGCACCTGCCCTTCCGGGTTCATATACCATTCCCGCATCAAGGTAAGTATCTGGTGTTTAGCAAATGCAGGATCTATCAGCGCCATAGGTATACAATGAAATGCAAGGTCCCATGCCGCAAACCAGGGGTACTCCCATTTGTCAGGCATCAAAAGAATATCCTTGGCTTTCAAATTTTTCCAGTCATGATTTCTTTGCATTAACCTTGATAAAACCTGAGGTGTTATACCATCGCTTGTTTGTAACCAACGGTCCACGTCATAATGATAATATTGTTTGCTCCACAATAAACCAGCGAATGCCTGCCGGTAAATATTGCTTGATTCGGTCGAAACACCAGCCGGTATTATTTCATTGTAGAACTCATCCGCTTCCTTTTTTCTGATGGCAAACACATTCTCAAAACCTTTTGCAAACGGGTCCCGTATTTTTTCATTGCTAAGCCGCAGGTGAATTGTGCGAGATGCGCCCGGTTCGATAGTTAATGTGTAAACAGGGGCACATTTAGTTCCCATTTTTCGGTTTTTCAGAGTATCTCTGTTCTTATTCCCTATAATGGCATCATGAAAAGCGTCCTTAACCACATCAGTCTGGTTGGTTTTGTTAAACAGTTTTTCATTATTTGTTTCATTTTCTGTAAAAAGAATCTCGTCAGTGTCGAAAAAATAAAAATAATAATCTCCCAGTAGGTCATTAATTGCACGAATAGTCCCGGCATCTTCGAGTCGTAGCAAAGGTTTCTGACTATCTTCACCGAATTGCCAGTGGTTGTAAAACCATAAAGTGGGTAAGATCGTTAAAGGTGCGAAATTCCTACTCCGGTTGGTTATTTCAATTTTGATAAAAATATCTGTTGACGATTGCTTGGCGTATTCGATAACAATATCGAAATAATTGTTATCTCGGAATACACTGGTATCTAAAATTTCAAATTCTGGTTCCTGCCTGCTTCTACTGCGGTTTTGGGTGATCAGTTCTTCATAGGGAAAAGCTGCCTGAGGGTATTTATACAGGTACTTCATATAATAATGAGACGGAATATTGTCAAGGTAATAGTATAATTCCTTTACATCTTCACCGTGGTTCCCTTCCCCATTGGTAAGTCCAAATAACCTTTCTTTTAATATCGGGTCATTCCCGTTCCATAATGCAACAGCAAAGCATAGTCGCTGATTATAGTCACTAATACCGCCAAGTCCGTCTTCACCCCAGCGATAAACCCGGCTCCTTGCATGATCGTGCGTAAAATAATTCCACGCATCGCCATTTTCACTATAATCTTCGCGAATCGTACCCCATTGCCGCTCGCTCAAGTAAGGTCCCCAAAGCTCCAGTGGGACATCCTTTTGCGTATTTTCTTGTAACCGTTTTTTTTCTGCGTTCATTTTACGATATTAACCATTGGTAGAAAATCCAGGATATAATGTCATTCCCCCATCCATGAACACGGTAGTGCCGGTGATATAATCTGCCTCATCGGAAGCAAGCCAAGCTGCAAGATTCCCGATATCTTCCGGCTGCCCAATGCGTTGGTAAGGAATCAGTGTCAATAATTTCTCCATTGCTTCCGATGTGTCCCAGGCTGATCGGTTAATAGGTGTTTGGATGGCGCCAGGTCCTATGCTGTTCACTCGGATTTTTTTTGGTGCAAGCTCCTGCGCCATACTTTTCATCAACATCATTACTCCACCCTTACTAGTAGCATAATTCACATGTCCACCCCAAGGAATTACCTCATGCACACTGCTGATACAAATAATTTTTCCAGCCGCCTTACTTCGTTGCGGTACGATACCCCTCCTCAGAAATTCGCGTACCGCCTCTCTGGCACAGAGAAACTGGCCGGTGAGGTTCACGTTTAAAACCAGTTGCCAGTCAGCAAGGGACATTTCCTCAAAAGGCGAATCCTTTTGAAGCCCCGCATTATTAACCAGGATATCGATTGTACCAAATGATTGGCATAAGCTGCGGACCATTTCCTGTACCTGTAACTCATTGCTTACATCAGCCTGCAAACAAATTGCATTTCCACCGTTAGCTTTGATTTCATCCACGACTGATTGCGCTGCTTCCGGATTACTCACATAATTAACCGCTACATTCGCGCCTTCGTTTGCCAGCGCAAGGGCAATTCCCTTACCTATACCACTATTGGCACCAGTAACGAGCGCTGACTGACCTTTTAATTTTGCATCCGTTTTCATACAATAGAATTTACAGGTTGACTATTTTTTTGATTTCTTTTTACTACTTCTGCACCGGCCACCATACCTCCTAGAGGAGCAAGGCAATATATCCAGAATCCATACCACTGTCCACCAACTACAGCTGAAGCTAAAGTCCTTGCCGGGTTCATACTCATACCGCTCAATGGGGCTTCAAAGGTGATAAATAAAGTAATCAGCGCAGCCACAATATATGCAGTATACTGCGATAAAGTTTTATGCTTCTCTGTAAGTAAAACAGCAATAATCAATAGGAAGGAAATGATAACCTCCGCAATAAAGGCACACGCTTCTCCTTGTTCGCCAGGTTGTGTAACAATATAATTAATTGACGGGTGGCTGAGCAGGTTGGGTATGATCAGGTAAACTACGTACATTCCGAAGGTGCCACCGGCAAACTGGAATAACACATAAAAGATGCTATCAATTCCACTGATCTGTCCGAGTCTGTAACGGGCAATGGTTACGGCAGGATTGATGTACGCTCCAGATTTCTTGCCCCAAGCCGAGGTAAAAATATAAAGAGCAGTAAGACCCATTGAAAGCCCAATCAGCAATCTTCTTGCAAGGGCGGAAGAAATATGTTGCCGAAAATAAAGATTGGGGTGGTCAATCAATGTATCAAACAGTCCAGCGGAAAACATAAAAAAACCGAGGCCCGCTGCTTCATATAAATATTTCGCAAGATGTCCGTCAGCTTTTTTCAAAATAATAATATAGTTGATTTAATGAAATATTATTTCAGTCTTTCAATGAGGTGATCTCCTACCCTTAAGGCATTTGCCATAATGGTTAGGGATGGGTTGAGTGCGCCACTCGATGGGAAAAAACTACCGTCAACTACATACAGGTTATCTATTTCGTGCGTTTTACAATGTATGTCCAATACGGATGTTGCGGCATCTGTTCCAAACCTTAAAGTACCGACCTGGTGGGCGGTACCTGAGATAGGGATATTTTTACGCAAGTAGATCCCGTGTGGCAAGAAACTATTTCCTGAATCAATTTTACTAAGAATATGTTTCCATTTTTCCACCAACCGGTTGAACCCTTCAGTATTATTTTCCTCATAATCCAGATGTATACGGTCGTTAATAACCTGTATACGGTTATTGGCAGCTGGCAAGTCCTCGCCGGTAATCCACCAGTCAATAGAGTGTGTAGCCATTTCATCGAGTACCATACCAGGAGTAAAAAAAGGCGCGTCTGCAGAAAGCTGGTCCTTATTGGATTTTCCAAGTAACTGAACATGTCCCATAGGAAAAGTAAATTCTCCATCACCCCAATAAAAATCATTAACCGCTAGCGTTTTTTGAAAAATAGTTGGATTGGGTTGGGTGCTGATACCGAGCATGGCTGCATTCAGATGCTTCATAAAGTTTCTACCTACCTGGTCGCTTTTATTAGCCAAGCCATTGGGATGTTTTGAATTGGCACTTTGTAATAAAAGCGCGGCTGAGTTAATGGCGCCGCAGGCCACTACAATAATATCGGCTTTATAGTTCAATGACGCGCCTTTGTAAAAGACTTCTACGTAGTCAATTTCGCTTCCGGTATTGTTGGTCACTAGCCTGGTAGCTTTTGCATTAGTCAGTAAGGTCACGTTATGGTTTGGCATAGCAGGTCGCACGCAATTAATATCCGCATCACTCTTGGCATGTAATAAACACGGGAACCCATCACAAGTGTTACACCGGATACATTCACTATGAATCCGTTCAGCTTCATTAAGCTTTATGCCCAATGGAATATAAAATGGGTGATGTCCTGATGCAACAAGATCGTCATGTAATTGCTGTATCCGTGGTTCATGGCTGACTTCAGGATAAGGATATTCTTCCGTTCGATGGGGTTCGGTGGGATCAAGTCCCATCCTGCCATGTACAGTATATATTTTTTCAGCTGCAGTGTAATAAGGTTCGAAATCTTTATACTTAACCGGCCATTCCTGGGAAGTACCACCGGCATGCTGAATAGTTTCAAAATCTCGTTCACGAAGCCGGAATAAGGCAGCGCCATATACTTTCGTATTACCGCCAACCCAGTATCCGGTTCCCGGGTGTAGGTCAATATCACCCTGCGTTTTCCATGTTTCTTTGGTATGATACCTCTCTTTCTGAAATACCTCTACCGTATCCCAGTTTTCCTTTTCCTGGGGCAAAAAACCACCTCTTTCAAGAACCAGTATTTTCTTTCCGGAATCTTTCAGTTTATGCAATAAAGATCCGCCCCCTGCGCCCGTCCCAATTATGATAATGTCATACATCTCCATAAATAATTTTTAAGAATTTAAGCGGGTGTATCCAACCAGCCGCCTGTGAAACCGGCCCGCAAAGTAGTCAATGATCAAATCTGCATTAAAAAAGAACACAAGAACTAGTTGATTTCCTCAACCATAGATCCCATATGGTCTGAAAGAATACCATGGAATCCTTAGTATTTTACCCATAGTTCTTGGTGCCACCGAAGTATTTCATTTTCCCAACCTGCACCTAAAACAATTGTGGCAATTCCGGTACAAACCGTGTGTTCATAAAAATGATCAAATTCTTGAGAAGGAGCAGAAATTTCATATTCAAAGAGTCTTGGTTGCATAAATAATAATAATTAGGGTGGAAAAAGAGTTAATAGAGATAGCAATATCATCTAATAAACTCCAAAACCACCCATGGATAAAGATAAATACAAAGTGACAAACTGGTCAAGCTATAATAATGGATTCTAGAAGCGTGGATCAATAGGTTTATGGGTAAGCTCAGATTTATCGGATAAATGGAAGTGGGATGGCAAATCATAGCGAGCAATCCAGTATCAATAAAGCAATGTTTCAATAGAGTTACGCCTGACGACGGGCAAGGTTTATAGTTTGGCTCTGGGGCAGACAGAGGGGTTTATAAGTATTTTTTTGAGGTGTGGATGGGATTTAGGGGTACCATCGTATACGACCTTGTGCAGGCGAGGCTAGGGGTAATCGATCAACCTTGGTAATTAAGAGAAGAAGAGGAGTCACAGATATAGTGCTGGATTGTACAGGATTAAAAGTATGTGGTGAGGGAGAATGGAAGGTTTGTAAACATGGTGCAGGCAAACATCGAACCTGGATGAAATTGCATATAGCATTAGATAAAGTTAGTCAGCAAATACAAGCTGTAAGCCTTACCTCAAATGGCGCAGATGATGCAACAGAAGTGCCTACATTATTGAGTCAGATAAGACAGCCAATAGGTAGTTTT
>JAYSXR010000120.1:0-1643 GCA_043717145.1 Chitinophagaceae bacterium
TTTCAAACCGATATTTTCACACAGGTAAACGACATCTTTCAAACCCATGCCTTTTAATTGGGGCATTGTACTTGCGTCAAATGATTTCCCACTCAGTACAACAGCTGCATCTTTACCATTCATGTTAATCCAATTATCAGCCCTTCCTGTTGAATCAGCATATTTTAATTTTAGTTTTGCTGATATATAGGCCATATCATCTTTTGATCCTGTAAAACTGAAAAGGCTACTGTCAGTTTTTTTCCGTTGTGCACCTGCTGTATTGGTTTGCCTGATATAAGTGCTGTACAGCCTGTCTGAAATTTCTTTGAATACAGGCCCGGCCACATCAGCACCAAAATGTATTAACGCACGCGGTTTATTCTTGATCACCACAATACAAGTGTACTGGGGATTTTCTGCCGGAAAGTATCCCGCAAAAGAAGACTGGTAAATTTTATCAGCATAACCCAGCCTTCCGTTTGCCACCAGGGCAGTGCCCGTTTTCCCGGCCACATGGTATGGTGTATTTTTAAAAAGTTTTACGGCAGTTCCTTCTATACATACCCCTTCAAGACATTCACGTAATTGTTGTAAGGTTTGATCACTGCATATTTTTTCATCTACTGCTTTAGGTTGAAAATCCTTAAGCAATACCCCTTCCTCTTTTACCGAACTCACCAGGTATGGCCGCATCATTCGACCATTATTCGCAACAGCGTTGTATAAGGTGATTGTTTGCAATGGTGTAACCGCAAGATTATAGCCAAACGCCATCCATGGTAATGTTGTTGGGCCCCATAATTTGCTACCGGGCCTGAAAATGATTGCATTTCTTTCGCCGGTAAGGTCAATACCGGTAAGTGTATCCATTCTCATTTTTTTAAGGTGCCTCAAAAACTGGTTAGGATTATTACCATAGTTATTCCATGCTAGTTTTGCCATTCCTACATTAGAACTATGTTCAAAAGCCTGTTTGATCGTTGCATTATATAATCCGTGCTGCTCTGCATCATAAACGGTTTGGCCGTTTATATGCCAGGTACCACCTTCCAGGTTTACGACATCAGTTAGCTTAACTTTTTTATCTTCCAATAGCGCCATTAAGGTTGCCAGCTTAAATGTAGACCCCGGCTCTGATGGGTTAATGGCATAATTAAAATCCTCCCAATAACTACCATCTTTTCTTTTACCTAAATTGGCGATAGCCTTTATTTTTCCTGTTTTCACTTCCATCACAATGGCACAACCGTGTTCTGCTTCATTCTTTAGCATCATTTTCATCAAAGCATTTTCTGCAACATCCTGTATGAAAACATCAATGGTACTTACAATATCTTTTCCTGTCTCTGGTTCAATTTCATAGGTATCATCAACAGGTACGCTCACACCCCCGGCGATTGTTCTTACCGTTTGTTTCCCGTTTCTTCCTTTCAATAAACTATCGTAAGTCATTTCCAGTCCCACTTTATTGGAATCCATTGCCAGCCCAATGGTTCTGAAAGCGAGCATCTGGTAGGGGTTAAGGCGGATGGTTTTTTCATTGGCAATCATCCCACTTTTATACCTGCCTAATTTGAAGAGCGGGAATTTTCTTAACTGATCATATTCCCTGAATGATATTTTCTTACGCAATAAAAAATATCCATCCTCATCCTTATACC
>JAYSXR010000013.1:0-6513 GCA_043717145.1 Chitinophagaceae bacterium
GAACATTTTTACCAAATGTGGGAGCTGATTGAAGCCTACAAAAGAAAAGGCAACTTATACCCAACACACGGGCTGGGGCCGCTTTGCCAGGTATTAAATATCAACCGGGGCGATCAGATGGATTTCCTTGTTTCGGTATCCACCAGTGATTTTATTTTAGGCGACCTCGCCAAAGAATATGCAAAAAAGGATGATTTCTATAAACCATTTGTGGGTAAAAATTACAATGGCACGATGAACACTTCCACCATCCGCACAAAAAAGGGTAAGACCATCATGTTGCAGTTTGACGTGGGCTCACCAAGACCATACTCCCGCAACCAGTTGGTTAGTGGCACTAAAGGGATTGGACAAAAGTACCCTGAGCCTGCCCGGTATTCAACTGGGCATGAATGGCTGAGTGCAGAAGAATACAAAGCACTCGAAGAAAAATACCAGCCACCCATAATAAAAAAAATAGGGGAGTTAGCAAAACATATTGGCGACCACGGAGGCATGGATTTTATTATGGATTGGAGAACGATTGATTGTTTGCGAAACGGCTTGCCGTTAGAACAGAATGTGTATGACGCAGCCTTGTGGAGTGCGGTTTCTCCATTAAGTGTGTGGTCGGTCGCCAACAATTCCAATTCCATCAAAGTACCGGATTTTACTGGCGGAGCTTATAAAACAAACAAGCCGATAGATATTTCATTGACTACAGGTGGTACAACGCAAGTGAAGTTGTAAAAAGGTTTGTAAAAAAAGTATACACATCAGACACAGAAACATAATTGTTAGCCTGCTTTCTTTTTTAATTTTAGTGAAGAAAAAGCAGCAGTGTTTCAGTTACGCAGACTGCCGGTTGTGCAGGCGAATTTTTAAATAGTAAAATGAAAAAGTGAGTAAAGGAAATTATTCAATTGGCTTTCATTTTAATATTGACAATTTCTTCTTTGCCACCATAAAACATAAAAGTAATTAGTGTATGCAAAATATAAACCGAAGAAAATTTATCTATTCATCTGCCCTCACAGGATTGGGCGTAAGCATATGTAGTGCTCTGCCTGCAATGATGATAGGAAAAAATAAGTACACAGCACAAGGCAAAAAAATCGGCATCATCGGTTTAGACACCTCCCACAGCACCGCCTTTGTGGAAGCGCTTAATAGCTCCACACCAGACGCAGCCTACGACGGATACATGGTAGTTGCCGCTTATCCGCAGGGAAGCAAAACTATCAAAAGCAGCTACGAAAGAATACCCGCTTACACAGAACAGGTTAAAAAATTAGGGGTAGAAATAGTAAGTTCCATTGCAGCGTTGCTGGATAAAGTAGATGTAGTAATGCTCGAAACCAATGATGGTCGTCCGCATCTGGAGCAGGCATTGCAGGTAATGAAAGCAGGTAAAACTTTGTGGATTGATAAACCGGCAGCAGGTACACTCGCTGACGCTATTGCATTGTATGATGCAGCAGAGCAGTACAAAGTGCCTGTATTTTCAGCCTCTTCACTCAGGTACGCCACCAATGTGCAGGAAGCAGCAAATGGTAGCAACGCCGGTAAAATATTGGGTGCCGATACCTATAGTCCCTGTCCTCTGGAAAGTACCCATCCTGATTTTTTCTGGTATGGCATTCATGGCATAGAAATACTACTAACGGTGATGGGTATGGGCTGCAAAGAAGTTAGCCGGGTGCATACAGAAGATACAGATGTAGTAACAGGTGTTTGGAAAGATAATCGCATTGGTACTTTCCGCGGCAATAGGAAAGGGCCCAATGAATATGGCGGTACGGCCTTCGGAGAAAAAGCCGTGGTTCACCTGGGACCTTACGCTAGTTATGAACCCTTATTAAAAGAGATCATTAAATTTTTCAACACAGGTATTGCCCCGGTAAGGCCAGAAGAAACTTTGGAAATATATGCCTTTATGGAAGCAGCAGATGAAAGCAGGCGAAGAGGAGGAACCGCAGTAACCATTGAAGCAGTTATGAAAAAGGCAATGACTCAAAAGAAGCACATTTTTTAATAGCATTAACTCCAGCATACAACTGCAACAATAAATTGAAATCTTATGGACAATAAAAAAAATACTACCACACAAAATAAAAACCGGCGTGCTTTCATAAAAACAACAGGCGTAATGGCAGCCGGTTTCTTACTTTCTCCCCACCTGATTGAAATGGCGAAAGCAACTCCTCCAAACATGACAGGCACACCAAATATATTTAATACTGATGCTGGTGTAGCTGCATTATTGGGAGGCCAGCCCATAAGAACAAACAAATGGCCGGAGTGGCCCATCTGGAATATAGAAGCAGATGAAAAAATTGTGGTGGATGATTTGCGCAGCGGTATTTGGTCAAGGGCCGGAATGGTAAAAGAGTTTGAAGAAAAATGGGCCGCCGTGGTTGGTACCAAGCGTTGCCTTGCGGTGGTTAATGGAACCAATGCCCTCACCACAGCATTGCTGCAACTCGGCATAGGTGGTGGTGATGAAGTGTTGGTGCCTTCCTATACTTTTATTGGTACAGTAGCGCCGGTGCTGGCAACTGGAGCCATGCCAATATTTGTAGACACTGATAGAGAAACATTTCAAATAGATACCACAAAAATAGAAGCAAAAATTACGCCCAGAACAAGAGCTATTGTACCGGTACATATTTTGGGCCTGCCGGTAGATATTGAAAAGATTATGACCATCGCAAAAAAATACAATTTACTGGTGGTAGAAGATGCCTGCCAGGCACATATGGCCGAGGTAAATCACCAGTGTGTGGGATCATTTGGCGATGCTGGTTGCTTTAGTTTTCAAAACTCAAAAAACCTGGCCATAGGAGAGGGCGGGGCTATTACCAGTAACAATGAAAAGTTTATGGACAAGTGTTACTCCTACCATAATTATGGCAATCCATATGGTTCAGTTGTAGGGGCAGTGGATGCCGGAACTTTGATAGCAGGAAATAAATTACGACTTACCGAATACCAGGCTGCAATTGGTCTTTCGCAATTAAAGCGATTGAACGAACAAACAAATTTAAGAAATGAAAATGCCATTTATCTCCGTAATAAAATAAAAGACTTGCCGGGTATTATACCCTATAAATTAACGCCCAATGTAACCAAAGCAGCCTTCCATTTATTTCCGTTCCGGTACAATAAGGAAGCCTTCAAAGGCTTGTCAAGAGGAGCATTTATAAAGGCACTAACGGCAGAGGGTGTGCCGGTTTCATCGGGTTATACACCGCTTAATAAAATGCCTTATTTGCAGAATGCATTCGAATCTAAAAATTATAAAATGATGTATCCTGCAAAAATGCTGGATATAAAAGCTTACATGAAGTACAACGATTGTCCCAATAACGATAAGCTTTGTAATGAAGAGGCGGTTTGGTTATTTCAATCTATGTTATTAGGATCAAAAGCAGATATGGATGATATTGCAAGTGGTATTGAAAAAGTATATAGCAATGCCGAGGCGATTAAAAAGGTGGATAAATAAAGAAGGGTAAAGGATAAATAATTCTTGCTGAATAGCGTAACTATTTGGAGCGGAAAGGGATAAAAAATAATACCAAACTCCGCTTTAATTGAAATATTTATTTGGGAACAAGCAGTTGTTTTTTATGGCATCATCGTTGTGTTATCATAGTCCCGATTTTTCGGTACTAACTTGTACGTTATACCATTTTTGAACATTTTTTTGCCAGCTCTTAACTAAGAAATTATAAATTAAATTTATTAACATGAAATTATATTGTTTACTTTTTTGTATGTCTATCTTATCACTAACTCAAGCCCAGCGATCCAAGCCAACAACATTGGAAGCCACCACTTACAATTCGGGTTTTGAGTTGGCTCATGATACTTACAATGGCATGTATGCCGCCAGTGACAACAAGATTTATTATGTACTAAGTTCGCAGTCGATCGATATTGGTGGAAAGATGTATTTATTTGATCCCGCCACCAACAAAACAAAACTATGTGGAGACCTCACCGAAGCCTGTGGTGAGAAAGGACTTAAAACAATTGTGCAGGGAAAGAGCCATGTCAAGTTTGTAGAGTCTGATGGCAAATTATATTTTGCTACACACATCGGTTATTACAGCATGGTAGATGGCATGGAGAAAATGGGTATTCCTCCCGCAGGATACAAGGAATATCCCGGCGGTCATTTATTGGCATACGATTTAAAAACCGGTAAATATAATGACTTGGTAACAGCGCCGCACAAAGAAGGTATTCTTGCCATGAACATGGATACCAAAAGAAAAATAATCTACGGACTTACCTGGCCAACTGGTTATTTTTTTCGGTATGATATCGCAAAGAAGGAAATGCAGGATATGGGCTCCATGGCCGGAGATGGTGAAAATGGAATAGGTAATAAATTTAGAACAGTGTGCCGTTCCATTGCCGTTGATCCTGAAGATGGCTCCGCTTATTTCACTACCTCAGAAGGTATTATCTACCGTTGTCGTTCTGGAGCCACCAGCCTTGAACCATTGGAAGAAAATATGAAGAAAGATTATTTTGGATTGTATGACCCTAGTTCGCCGGGACATATGGGGTATAACTGGCGGCAGACAGTGTATAGCCCAACAGATAAGTGTTTTTACGGCGTTCATGGTAACTCAGGTTATCTGTTTAAATTTGATCCAAAAGCACAAAGAATAGAAGTACTCGACAGGCTCACTTCCAACAGCTCCAAACGCAGTGGTATGTTCGATCAGTTCAGTTATGGTTATCTTGGTTTTGAAATCGGAAAAGACAATCGCACCCTCAATTATTTAACTGGTGCACCCATTTATAAAGATGGCAAAAGAGTAACCGGTAAATCAAGTACCGCCATGGGTGAAGCCAAAGGCCTCGAAGATTTACATTTGGTCACCTACGATATTTTATCCAAAAAAATAAAAGATCACGGTGCCATATTTTATAAAAACGGCGACCGCCCACTGTATGTAAATTCAATTGCGTTTTCCAAAGATGGCACTGTGTACACATTGGCAAGAATTACTGAAAATGGAAAGACAAGAACTGATTTGGTGAAGATACCGGTGGCATTGAAAAAGTAAATCAAGTATAACTAATTTAAAAAAATATTCAAGTATGAATAGATTTCTCTCCATAATAATTTACTGTTTTTTTTTGAGTAGCAATCTAGCCCATGCAGGTGAAATAAAAGCAGGTGCAGCCCGAATCTCGATTACACCATTAAAACAAATGTGGCTGAATGGCTATGCCGGAAGAGAAACACCAGCTACGGGTAGCATCCATGAGCTATGGGCCAAAGCATTGGTACTGGAAGAAAATAGAAACAGCAGGATAATTTTTGTAACAACAGATTTACTTGGTTTGTCACATGAAATAGTAGAAGCTGTTTACAAACAACTTGCTGCTAAGTATGGCATCACAAGATCACAATTGATCATGAATGCATCCCATACACATTCTGGGCCGGTAGTATGGCCATGTCTTGATGTAATCTATGATTTTAATTTAATCGATCAGGCTACTGTTGTAACATATAGCCATACACTAACAGATAATATTGTAAAGGTAGTAAATGATGCCATGGCGAATCTTACTGTTGCAAAATTATACAACGGTCACGGCACTGCAGGGTTTGCTATTAATCGCAGAAATTTGAGAGATCACAATAACAATGGTTCTATTGATCATGATGTGCCGGTATTAAAAGTAGCAACACCTCAAGGCAAGTTGCTAGCCGTATTATTTGGATATGCATGTCACAATACTACAATCACAGATAATAACTTTCTTTTTAACGGCGACTATGCTGGCTTTGCGCAAATAGAAATAGAGAAAAATAATCCCGGTGTAGTAGCATTGTTTTTAATGGGCTGTGGTGGTGATCAAAATCCGGAACCAAGAGGTACGGTAGCACTGGCAAAAAAGCATGGCGCCGAACTGTCAGATGCGGTGCAAAAAGTAATGACAGGAACAATGAAACCGGTAAACAGTCCTATACATACTAGCTATATAAACACAGATTTAAGCTTTCTACCCATTGATGTAGCCAGATATCAAAATGATGTAACAGGAGAAAATAAGTTTTTTCAACGCAGGGCAAAACTTATGCTGCAAGCGTATAACAAAGGTTGGGATGTAAGTAAATTTCATTATCCCATACAGGCGGTGCGTTTTGGAAACGACCTAACCATACTGGCTTTAAGCGGAGAAGTAGTAGTTGACTACTCCTTAAAAACAAAGAAGGAATTTGCAGGCGAAAATTTATTTGTGGCAGGCTATTGCAATGAAGTAACTTGTTATATCCCTTCTAAAAGGGTATTGAAAGAAGGAGGTTATGAGGCTGATGAAAGCATGGTGTATTACGGATTGCCTGGCCCCTTTGCGGATGATGTGGAAGAACGGATTTTTAAAATCATCAGACAGGTGTTAAAAAATACAGGTGTTAAAGCCAGACTGAGTAAGTAATTATTTGGTGTCGATTAATCAATGTTGCGGAATCAATAGGAAAATTTTATTTAGTCGCAGTCT
>JAYSXR010000121.1:0-14737 GCA_043717145.1 Chitinophagaceae bacterium
TGCCCCAATCATGCACACCATGAATATCAACACCTGCTGCAAACATTTTGGAATCTCTTGATAAAGCCATTGCTGTTAAATATCCACCATAAGATCCGCCATAAATACCAATCTTTCCCGCATCTACAAACGATTGTTGCTGCAACCATTTACCTGCGGCCTGAACATCCTGGTATTCGGCAGCTCCAGATGCTCCACCATTGGATGCCTGGTGAAACTCATAGCCATATCCAATACCCAAACGGTAATTAACAGACAATACCACAAAACCCTGGCTCGCCAGGTATTGATTGGAAGCATAGGCATTGGCATAATAATCAGAATAATTCCAACCCAATAACATTTGTCTTGGCGGGCCGCCATGTACGTATACAATAGCTGGTTTTTTACCGGTACCACCTTCCGGCATGAACAGTTGTGCATGTACGGTAACACCATCCGCTGCTTTGAATATCACCTGCCTGGGCGTGACCAGTTTGTCTTTCGGAAACTCAGTTGGTACCAGTTCTTTGCCTAATAGCTGAATGGTTCCTCCATTTAATTTGAGTATGGCTGGTAAAGGGCTTTGTTGTGCTGTAGCGCTGATGAAAGCGGCCGTGTTTCCATCACCGGTTAATACAGGTGTCCATTCAAGTCCTGTGCCGGGTGTTAGTACCTGCATATCGGCCTTGTCTACACTTACTTTTACGGCATGCCTTCTTTCAATATCCAATAGATCACTGCCAGTGTTGGCACTGAATGTCAAATATTTTTTATCACTGCTGAGTGTGATGTGTTCACACATAAAATTGCCCGGTGTAAGTAATAAGGGAGTGCCACCAATGGCAGGCACAGAATACAAATGTGGCCATCCATCCTGGTAAGAAAGAAATACGATCCGGTTATTAGCTGCCCATTGCAAATTGGTACCGCCATGTGTTGTGGGAACAGAACCACGCAAAGTAGCTGGTGCTTTCCATACTAAGGTTTGTTTATTAGTAGCGATATCAGCTGTATAAATGTCCCATGTCTGGTGCTTTTTAGCCAATAAAGAATCCGGCGCACCGCCTGCACCGGGCCTTCTTACAAAAACAATTTGGCTGCCATCGGGCGACCAATGGGGAGAGTTATCACGATAGAAAGAAGCCGCTATCCATTTAATAGGTGTTGCAACATTCGTATAAACACCAATGATCGAATGATCGGTTCTGTTGGTAACAAACAAAAGCGAAGTCCCATTAGGACTCCATTCCAATGAACTGACGGTACCTCTTGTGGTGAAAATATTTTTTGCAGTGGATGATCCGTCAATAGGTGCTGTAAATACCTGCGCACCTTTAATGAATGCAACGTTTTTGCTATCCGGAGAAATTTCGGGCGCATCGCCTTCTGATAAAAATTTGGTATCACCACCATCAAACGGCACACTGCCCACCTGGACTTTAAAAGGGTTGGTTTCATTGGCTGCATTTATAGGCAGGCTACCATCATAATTGGCACCATGATCGCCACCCCGCACAAATACCACCCATTTACCATCTTCAGAAATCGAAAGACTGGTTAATTCCTGTGCATCGTTTTTTGTAAACGAGGTAACTTTCCTTGGCGCAAATACCGGCCCTTCTGCTACATACACATTCCGTACGCCAAGCTCATCCATAGCCCAGGCAATTTTGGAGCCTTTGGCCGCAGCGCACAATTCTGTAGGAAAAGGATAACTTTTGAAAGATTTGAACGGAATGTTTTGTGCGATCAACTGCAGTGGCAGTAATAGTAGCAATAGTAATTTTCTCATGGTAGCTATTTGATGGTTGTTATTAATATTTGTTCTCTACGAAATCTCTGCAGTGAATACAAACGTCCATTCGCCGCAGAGCCCCAGAAAACGGGGGGTTATTGCAGATTTATGAGCTTTTCACCATATGCCAAAAAAATGCACAGGCAAAACCAAGTATAACATAGATAAGTAGTTTGATAAGTAATTGTTTCGTTTTTGGGGTCATTAGAAAATAATAAGTAACATTTCATTTATTATTTAATCCGCTATTGAGGAATATTCTTTACGCCGTGTTTCTAATAGTATAAGATTGGCATCCATATAATTTTTTAATTGAAAGATTCTGCTACTGCAATAAACCCCATGGTCTCCGCTAAGAATATCATTAAGCCTTCTAAAAAATACTCTTTAAAACTTTTCTTTTCAACATGAGGATGATGATGTAATTCCATGAAGCAGTTTTGGTTTTATATGGGAATGAAAAACAGGCAAATCCTACTAGTGGTAAGAATTCGGAAGTATAATATAAGACAGCCTGGTGGGAAAAGCAAATAGTATTGAATATTATTTTAGGATTTTGATATTTACGTTTGGCTATATGAAAAATAGAAGAAAATGACCGGCTCCTCCAATATTTTTGAAATAAGCAAAAGGCTGATTTTTATTGATTTTCCTCAATCCTAAAATAAATAATCTCAGCTAACTGAACGCTGATTACATTAAAAAACTGTCATTATTGAGTACATTTAACAAGGCAATGCACAAATAAATAATTATTTCATTTTAAATTACAGGTATATGAATTGGTTTAAAACTTATGGATGGCTATACATTCCCACCCGGGCCGAAGGTGTTATTGTTTTTGCTTTAGCTTTTCTGTTTTTTATTCGTGTCTTCATGGCCATCATCAGAAACGGCCATTCAGTTTCTGATGATCTTTATCATATGTTTGTGTATACCAGTTGCACCGCTTTCTGGTGGAAATGCGTTGCAGATAAAACGTCAATCAAAAAAAATGAAACCACAGTCCCTCATTAGCGCATTTACACATGCGTTCAACGGTATCAGCCATTTTATTACCCATGACCGTAACGGCAAAATCCATTCTCTGGCAGGGATACTCGTAGCTTTAGCAGGTTTTTATTTTAATATAGCCGCCACAGAATGGTGTATTCTTTTGTTGTGCATGGCTATTGTAATCGGATTTGAAATACTGAACCATGCATTGGAAAAACTATGCGATGTTGTACATAAAGCACCGCATCCATATATCAAAATAGTAAAAGACGTAGCTGCAGCTGCGGTATTATTGTCGGCTATTTTGAGTGTTATTATCGGATCACTGATTTTTATCCCTAAAATATCAGCCTTATTATGAGTATGAAAATATCACCTATCAGCAAAATGTTATTGCTGTCTATTGCCTTTTCGATGAGTTTGTTATTGGTTCGGTTTTACTATTCATCTACATTCGATTATAGTTTTTATGGATGGAACACTTTCCTTGCAGCCATTCCTTATGTATGCAGTGCCCAATTATTGAAGTTTAAAAAAATGAATGTATTGGCCGTATTATTGTTGTTAATGTGGTTATTGTTCTTTCCCAATGCGCCTTACATTATTACAGACCTTTTTCATTATGAAGAGCGGCTCCCCGTTCCTTATTGGTACGACCTTGTATTGGTTATTTCCGCCGCATGGAACGGATTAATACTTGGTATGGTATCGCTTATGAATGTAGAAAAATTCTTATCCCGTTATTTGAAGCCCTTGTGGGTAAGGGTATGTGAAATCGGTAGTTTATTACTTTGCAGCTATGGCGTTTTTATTGGCAGATTCCTTCGGTTCAATAGTTGGGATCTGATAACAGATCCGAGAATTCTGGTGTACACTTCGGCCCACCATGTTCTGCTACCACAGCACTATTCCAAGTTGTGGGTTTTTACCCTTTTGTTCTCAGTATTTTTGGGAATCATCTATTTTACTTTACAAAATCTCCCGCATTTAGTAAAAGACAAAAACTGACCTGTACAATTGTTTCTCGTTAAAAGTCTAAAAAGATACAGTACCGGTACAGAAAAATCTGTTTCCAATAATGTAATCTGTAAAAAAAATTTGTATACGTATGCTGGGGCCATTGACAAGTATAAACTAACTATTAGAAATCAAATCCCAACGCAAAATATAGAATCGGTTGTCCTTTAAATATTCCTTTCATAGGCCAGCCTGCATCTAATTTCATAAAGTAACCGAGTAAAGTACTACGTACACCAAAGCCATATCCACCGGCAAAAGGGCCAAGGCCTCCTGCATCAATTCTTACCACGACAGGTGTATTCGCGGCTGAAATAACTTCACCCGGCCGCTTGATACCATTGTATTTACCGTTCCATGCTGTACCCAGATCAATAAATTGTATAATCTGGAAATTTCGCAGTAAGGCATTATTGATAGGCCTGCTGAACAATGTAGAAAAAACAGGGAAGCGGAACTCACTGTTGATCACAAAAGCATTATTGCCGTTGGCAATATTTTGGTTGTATCCCCGCATATTCAATGTGAGCGATTGGAATGCATACGATTGGTCAGGTGCCGGCTGGTTCTTATTAAACCTCGGGTTGATCCATCCATCCACACCACCCAAATAATAAATCAGCTTTTGTCCACCCCATGAAAAATCTGCAGCAGCACGTCCCGCCCAAATAAAGTTGCGGTAAATTTTATGGTAATATCTTCCGTCAAATCCAAGGTTAAAGGTGGCTTTACCGTTATTGAGAGATGTTTTAAACGTTGGCATATTCACATCAAAGTAAACTTTGTATCGTAAGCCCAGCCAAATATTCTGCGTGGGATTGATTGTATTGTCATGCACATATTCAATTCTCGATACAATATATTTTGTAAGTGTGTCCTTATATTTCAACGCATTCGGATCAGGCAACCCTGAATTGTTATCATAGGAACGAAGTACGCCCCTGTCTGTTCGCAGGCCAATGGTTGCGCGCAGGCTTTTCACTTCATTAAACGGATAAGTAAAATTCAACTGATAGAGGTTGGTAAATAGTGCACTATTAAAACTGGTGTTAAAGAAGTTAGTTACATTACTCCTGTAATAAGTAGCACCCCAGTCTAAACGCTTGCGAAGATTTTGATAGGTGAAGAATACATCCTTATCACTAAGGTTGGTGCCGAAACGTACCCCGCCCACAAATTTCACATCTTCCATCAGGTCGCTTACCCCTACGCGGAAAGTAAAATTAAAATCATTGCCATTATTTAAATGAATGGGACCCGAACCGCCGGCATAAGGTTGGTAACGGTTTACCAGGATATTGTTGGAAAAACCACTCAACACATAATCGGAACTGAACTTCAACCGGTAATCAAACAATTTCGATTTCGAAAGTATAGAAGCTCTTTCCACAGGCAATAATTCTGTTTTTGCTTTTATGGCCAGGCTGCTGCTATCAGGCTTCTCATCGGCAAATTCATTCTGGAAAAAATCTTTTGCTTTTTTTGTTGTATCGGCCCCGTTTTTTTTGTTATAGATGATGGCTTTACCGTCAGCAGTCTTTTTTTCTGCCAGCAGCTTTTTCATATACTCTGTGGGACGTGCATTTACATTGCGCTTATTTAACGCAACTTCATCTACTTTTAATTTATACACGAATTTATAATCACCCTCTCTTCTTACCTCGCTCACCTGCCCGTTGTTACCGGCAATCCTTGTTTCCAATAGCGTACTTTGATAGTTGGTGATCGGGAATGTGTACGTAGAATCTTTATACACCTGAAAATAACTTACGCTGTCCGGCTCCTGTTTTTGCCATGCCCGTAAAGTAGAATCGAATTCTTTTGGGGCCGGGTTACGCAATAACTCATCGCCTATATAATACAATGTATCCAACCCGTTTCTTTGTGTAGTAAAAAAACCCGCCCAACGGTTACCAATACCATTTTCATCAGATACAAATGTAAAGTGGTTAGTATTGTATTGCATGGGGTAACGCGCATTACCCGTTTTAAGGTTGGTGAGTTTAGCAAGTTGTTTTTCTTTGCTGTCGTTGAGTATGTCTACCATATAAATATTAAAACGGTACTTACTGGGCAATACGGTATCCTGACTGGATGCAGTTGGATATGGACGGTTGGATGCGAAAATAATTCCTACGCGGTTAGGGAAAGCGATGAAGGTGGGATCAAGATCATCATACACATCATTGGTGATTTGTACTGATTTTTGTTCTTCAATCTTGTAAGTGAAAATATCAGAATGTCCATTCTTTACTGCACTTAAAACGAGGGAATTGGCATCAAGCATAAAAGAGGCATCCAGTATCTGGTCGAACCCGATAATCTCCTGTTTGAACCTTTTGTATTTGGCAATTAAATCATAAACAAACATTTTCGTTTTACCATTCTCCCAATAAATTACCAATAAACGGGTTCCTTTTCCATCCCATGCCAAAATAGGGTAATGGGGATTGATATCACCCTGGTTGGTTCGAACGCCAATTTTCAGCAATGTTTTTGCATCATAAAAATTCTCCATCATCTTCACGCTGTACAGGCCTTTTTTAAATTCAACCACGCCATACGTGTTACTTTTCGGATTTGGGTTGGCCTGGAAACGGAAATAATCATTTTTTGAAACGTCTTCAGAAATATTCAATTGCCCCTTTGGTTGGTTACGCCGCTGGCGGATATCTTTTGCATACACTTCCTGCTCATATTGCATGAAGTCTGAAAGCACGTCTTTGAATTTCTTTTTACAAACACGCAAACAGGCATTGTTCAGGTTTTTATAAATACGGGCCAGGTATAACAGGTAAGTGATGTTTTCTTTGCGGTATTTTTCGCCTATATAATTCCAGAATGCATGGCCGGCCAAAACAGGTTTTTCAAAAGCAAACTGGTAAAAGGAACCGTAACTACCCCCAAGGATAACACTTTTCAATTCGTCATCTTTTTCCGTGCTCCAGGCTTCCCCTGCATATGAAACATATCCATCCACCAACCACTTGGGCAGGTCAAGCAGGGCCTGGTTACTGGCAAACTCGCCAATATCATCCCCAAACAATAAATTATCAGTTAATACTTTTGCAATCCCTTCGCGTATCTGGCGTTTCAGGTGCTCATGATTACCATCGAAATAAACCACCAACTTGTTGTTCACGAGTTTGGTTACGCCACCAGAATTTTGCCAGTCGCTGCCCAAACCGATATTGCTGCTTTTAAAATCATCATAATTATTATATACAACAATGTTAGCCCGGCGTTGCAGGGAATACTCAATAAAATTTTCTATAGAACGCAATTCCTCTTCCCCTACCTGCGCCACAAATTTGCCCAGTTCCACCCCGCCTTGTGACACATAAGTGTTAAAATTGGGTGATTGGTAAAATTTCCAGATAAATTTCTTATACTGTACACGGTTTTTTCCAAACTCCACCGAATTTACCTGCGCGGTAGAAAAGAATGGAAAAAGAAAAATGACAAAAACAATCCATTGGGTATTTCGATTCACTTGCATATCCGAACTTTAGTATTTTAAAATTAGTCATTTACCATTAAAATCGGGTAAAAATACATTATGGTCAAGATCAAGGTTTTTACATTTAGTCCTGTGCAGGAAAACACCTATATCCTGTACAATGAACACAACAAAGCTATTATAATTGATCCCGGTTGCTACTTTAGTGCTGAACAGGAAACGTTAAAAAACTTTATTACAAATACGCAACTTATGCCCGTAAGGTTGCTGAATACCCATTGCCACCTGGATCATGTGTTTGGCAATAAATGGGTACATGATACCTGGGGGTTGGAATTATACATCCATCCCGGGGAAGAGCAAATGCTGAAACTGGCCCCATTATCCGGAGAAAAATGGGGGCTGCCTTTTATTAATTACAGCGGCCCGCTACATTTTTTAAATGAAGGGGATACGGTTTTATTGGATGAGGATATCCTGCGTGTGATACTGGCACCCGGGCATTCGCCAGCCAGTATCTGCTTTTATTGCGAAAAACAGCAACTGCTTATTGGGGGTGATGTTCTTTTCAGGGAAAGCATCGGCCGCAGCGACCTGCCGGGCGGCAACCCTGAAACATTATTGAAAAGTATTCGTGAGCAATTGTTTGTGCTGCCCGATGAAGTAGAAGTTTTTCCCGGGCATGGGTCAAATACCACAATAGGCCATGAGAAGCTGCACAATCCCTTTTTACAATAGTTTACTGTAATTTATTCTCGACTGCTTTGTTGTATGCCATAATAAAAATGGCACCGAGATTTTTATAGGGTGGTACATAATCATCGAATTTTTCTTTGGCACTGCCGCTGAATCTTACTTCCATACTACCCCAAAGTTGCGGCCAGTTAAGGTCTTTACCCTGCCTGAGGGTTTCACTAATTACATTGATAAGGCCCTGGTTAATAATACCCGTTCCTACTTGTTTGGAAGAAATAATATGGGCATCCGGACAAATATCCAGTACCTGATTCAGCATCTGGTAGCCACCACAACTGCCCAACAGGATTACTTTAGCCGAAGGTGCGAGTTTACCGATAGTTGTTTTCAGATAGTAGCTATGCCCACGATGAATAACAATACTGGGCTCAAGATTATTATCAGCCAGGTAGCTGATCAGGCTGTCTTGCGATTGCTCATCAAGTTCCTTTTTTTCATCCAGCGGGAGATTGGCATAAATGCTAACGGGCGTTCCTTTTACAGAAGCTACTTCTACCCAATTGGCTTTCTTGATGATCTTCCAGTTGGCGTTCCGGAACCTGTTTAAAAATGCATTGAACACAGCTGCACCATCTTTATCGCCATAAAAAAACTGTTGCATGATAATTCTGCCACTGGTATCCTTCAGCAGTTTATTGGGCATGTAATAAATAGGATTGATACCGAGTTTGGCAGCCACATCAATTTTTTTGGTTGAATCCATCGAAAGGAAAATGGTATTCAATAAATTATATATAACCTGTCCCCTTTGATTGTGTTGATTATCGCTTTCTTTTAATTTTTGCTGTACCTGTTCGAGTATAAGTTTTTGTATGTCTTTATTGTAAATGCTGGCATAAGAATCGGCTACATCAACAGCATCTTCCAGTGTTTTGGTGTTTTCCAGTCCACTTACAAAACTGCGAATAAGGTTTTGAGCAGTGGATCTGTCCATGCGGCTTAAGAAGTTATCCAATGTATTATACGCCGCACACATTTTGATGAACTTTTTATAGTAATCATTGTGCAGGGTCACTAGTAAACTATCCGAACGGGGAACATCCATTTTCTGGAAGATGCGCGGGTATACACCGCTTACAAAACTGGAGGTATATATTTCTTCTTCCCCTAATACTGCGAGATAATATAATTCCTGTGGGTTCAGTTCTTCCAGTTTCTTAAACCGGATATTTTCGTTCGGTTCATCATGCAAAGCGTTGATCTCATTAATATATAATTCAACTGCTTTGGATTTTAATCTATTGGTTAATACTTGTGCTGCCATTGGCGTATCGCCATGCAACATCCGTTCGGCATAATCGATCCTTGTCTTTACCAATAATGAATAATATCCTTTAGAGCCTTCATTGATCACATAAGGGGTAATGGAATCAATGGTTATTTTTTTATGATAGAGGTTATCCAGGAAAGGGAAATACATCCTGCCGGTTCGTATTTGTGCCAGCTTTCCAATAATTTTTACCAGCGGGTTATCAACTGATTGGATTTTCCCCCCCAAAGCATTGGGTACAGAGGCATAGGTATACAATTCTTCCTGGTTACGGAAAGCCGCGAGTACAATCAGGCTGTCTGCGTAACGGTTATTGGGATATTTGGTTAGTATTTTTAAAATACTTTGGGGGTTACGCTGGCAGGCTTTCAACACTAAAATATCCCTTGCTTCCGGTATGCCTTTATTATCTTTCAAGGCAAAATTGTCCAGCAGAATATTGCCTGTTTCTATTTCATTATCGGCAATCACCTGTGTAATCGAATTTCCGGCAAGTTCCAGTTGCATGGCATTATCATATGCTTTAACAAGGGCCGGAAACAAACCCGCTTTCATTAATTTTGCCTGGTAGGCGGAAATAAAACCTGTAAGCATTTCATTTACGCCACGCAGCCATTTGAATTTTGCATTTTCATCTAATTTTTTATTCAATTCTATTTCCGCACGCAAGTTATTTACCTTTATCCTTACAGACCGGTCAATTTCAATATTCAAGGCATCATTTTGGGTATATGGCAAAACTTTATCGGTCTTTCGGTTCAGTTTGGCGATTACATTCAGCGAATTCACTATGTTTTCATGATGCAAGACCCTAATGGGTGGGATGGGTGGCATTGCCAGTTCCTGCTGCGAAAAAGCGGTCATTCCTATCACTAAACCCAATACGACTGTGTAAATTTTCTTCATTCCCATATGTATGTGCAAAAATACTGCCATTTACCAGCAAGAATGCTATTCCTCACTTTTTCCAGTTAACAATAACATAATAAAGCCAAAACCCCAAATTGCGGTTCTTTAAAATTAATTTAGTGTAAACATTAGGTTAACTTATGGAAGGCAAAGCGAAAAAGATACTAATAGCAGATGATGAACCGGATATTTTAGAAATAGTAAGTTATAACCTTGGCAAAGAAGGTTATGAGATATATACAGCCAAAGATGGCAATGAAGCCATTGAAAAGGCTAAACAACTCCATCCAGACCTCATCATCCTAGACATAATGATGCCCCGGAAAACAGGGGTGGAAGTATGTCAGATACTCCGTTCTCAACCCATCTTCCAAGATACGCTCATCATTTTTTTAACCGCCATGAGTGACGAAGCCTCCCAGATCAAGGGACTTGAAACGGGTGCTGATGATTATGTAAACAAACCCATCAGTCCTAAAGTGCTCATAAGCCGTGTTAATGCACTGTTCAGGCGGATGAATAATAAAGACGCTGGAAAAGATATCCAATTGGGGAACATCAATATTGACCCAGTTAAATTCCTGGTTACCATTGACGGCAAGGAACTGATCCTCGCCAAAAAAGAGTTTGAATTATTATATTTACTGGCTTCTCGCCCAGGCCGTGTTTTCCTGCGTAATGAGATCCTCTCTCAGGTTTGGGGTAATGATGTAATTGTAGGCGACCGTACCATTGACGTACATATCCGGAAAGTACGACAAAAGCTGGGGGTAGATTGTATAACCACGGTTAAGGGTGTGGGATACAAGTTCGAGCTTTAATGATGATACCAGCCATCAAGTATCAAGGTCTAAGACACAAGGTCCAAGACACAAGATCCAAGAAGCAGGAAACAATTACCGATTTTCTTCCTTTGATATTTTCGCCAATATACTTGTGCCCGTGTCTTGTTCCCTGAATCCTGTAACTTGAATCTTGAATCTTGTTTCTTCCAAGCATGTTTAAAACAAAAAACCTTTCCCCACAGCAATTATCCGCTTTTACCGCATTGGCATTATCTGTACCTATCGGAATAGGTATTTGGATACTAAGGCCGGATTGGATCATCGCATTAATTTCTTTTGTCGTCACTTTTATTGGCAGCTACCTGTTAATAAGATTTGTACTGGAATCATTCATTTACCGGAAGATTAAACTCATCTATAAATTTATTTACCAGACCAAGGCCAGCAAACGGGAAGAAACCTATTATAAATACATACTTCCCCAAAAAGGCATTGATGAAGTGAGGCAGGACGTGGAACAATGGGCCGAACAACGAAGCGCTGAGATTGAATTACTCAAGACCAATGAAGCCTACAGGAAGGAATTTTTACAAAACCTGGCCCATGAATTCAAGACCCCCATTTTTGCTATTCAGGGATATGTGGATACTTTATTGAATGGAGCTATTAACAATCCAGAAGTGAATATCCGCTTTTTAGAAAATGCGGCAAGAAATGTTGATAGGATGGTGAACCTGGTAGAAGACCTTGATGAGATAGCGCGGTTGGAAAGTGGCCAGCAGCCATTATACAAAGAGAATTTTGTAATACAGGATATGATCAGGGAAATATATGAGACCCTTTCGATTAAAATGGGAACGAAAAATATCCGTTGTAGTATTAAAAAAGGTTGCGAATCGCCGATTACTGTTTTTGCGGATAAGGAGAAAATACGTCAGGTGATCAATAACCTGTTGGAAAATGCCACCAAATACGGCAAAAAAGATGGCAGTATTGTGGCCAGCATCTATAAAACAGATGGGAAGCATGTATTGATTGAATTCAGTGATGACGGGATTGGCATTTCTGAGGAACATCTGCCCCGTATTTTTGAACGGTTTTACCGCACTGACCGTGGCCGTAGCCGGGATGTGGGTGGAACCGGGCTCGGGCTCGCTATTTGCAAACATATTATAGAAGCCCATGGCCAAACCATGCATGTAAGAAGTAAAGTAGACCTGGGAACCACCATCGGTTTTACGCTGGATTCGCGAAAAGAGTAGGTGTATCATAAAAAAATCCGATAGAAATCGGGGCACTAACATAAGAAATTGCTTAATGGATATAAACTATAGGTAAAATTGGCCCTCTGATGTTAAGCTTATAGGAACCCAATGCTATGAAACTATTATCAGATAACCGGCAGCACTGCTTCTAATACAAAAAAACAGAAATATCCAATATTATCTAATCATTAATTATCAGTGCTGCTGCAACTATCCCTTTCATAACCCTATTTTTGCCTAAATAATCATTGTATGGGTATTAACAACTTCGGTCGTTTTTTCATGCCAAAGAACAAAGTCTTTTATGAACTATTTGAAGATGTAGCTGAAAAAGTGCATGAAATGGGTATCAAACTTAAAGAAATGGTAAGTGAGCCCGACAATAATAAGCGGGCAGCCATACTAGCCCATATAGAAGACCTTGAGCACAAGAATGATGATAATACCCACCGTATTTTTACTGAATTAGGCAGAAATTTTATTACCCCTTTTGACCGGGAAGACATTCACTACCTGGCATCTGCCCTGGATGATATCTGCGATTATATTTATGCTTCTGCTAAAAAGATCAATTTTTACAGTGTTAATCCCAACGATACCGGTATTCAAAAAATGGCCGACTTGATATTACAGGGTTCCATTGAAATTAAAAAGGCGGTTTTTGGTTTGCGGGATATGAAGAACCTGCGTGAGATGACAGAAGCCATGGTAAAGGTAAATAGCATAGAAAACCAAGCAGATGATGTATTTGATATGAGTATTGAAATGCTTTTCCAGCAGGAGAATGATTTTAAGGAAGTAATCAAGAAAAGAGAAATATACCAGGTAATGGAAATCGTTACCGATAAATGTGAGGATGCCGCCAATGTGATAGAGTCAATCATTATAAAATACGCATAATTTTTTTTTGTGCGTAGGAAGTAGGGGATAGTGAGAAAAACTTGCTATTTACTGCTCGCTATTCACTTTCGAGGCTTACGAAAAAAATCGCTTATGTTCACTCTGCTCATCGTTATCATTGTTTTTGCATTCATTTTCGATTATATCAATGGGTTTCATGATGCGGCAAATTCTATTGCTACCATTGTTTCTACCAAAGTACTTACCCCTTTCCAGGCAGTGATATGGGCAGCATTTTTTAACTTTGCGGCTTTCTTTATTTCAAAATATGTTTTTAAGGAATTTGGTATTGGTAATACAGTGGCCAAATGGGTACATGCTGAGTTCATTACCCTGGAAGTGATCCTGGCGGGTATTATCGCGGCTATTATCTGGAACCTGGTTACCTGGTGGTTTGGTATCCCTTCGAGTTCTTCACATACATTGATGGGTGGTTTTGTTGGGGCTGCCCTGGCCCATGCGGGTGGCTTTAGCAATGCAGGGGTAGATGTGATCAATTATGTAAAAGTGGTACCCACTTTCTTATTCATATTCTTTGCACCATTAATAGGTATGACGATCGCGTTTTTTATTACCATCCTTATTGTGCACCTCTGTAAACGATCGAATCCTTACAAAGCAGAAGGTTGGTTTAAAAAACTCCAACTGGTTTCTTCGGCAGCATTTAGTTTGGGGCATGGGGGTAATGATGCACAAAAAGTAATGGGTATTATCGGAGCGGCCATGATCTATTACGAAGGAACCAAGGGCAACCATATGGATTTTAACCAGTTTATTTCACAATATGGCTGGGTACCTTTTATTAGTTTTCTGGCCATGGGGTTAGGAACCATGAGTGGGGGATGGAAGATTGTAAAAACCATGGGAACCCGCATTACCAAAGTAACACCGTTGGAAGGTGTGGCTGCAGAAACTGCCGGTGCCATCACTCTTTTCCTTACAGAACATTTTAAGATACCTGTTTCCACTACCCATACCATTACCGGCTCAATCATAGGCGTAGGTGCCACCAAGCGCCTGAGTGCCGTTAGATGGGGCGTAACAGTAAACCTTTTATGGGCATGGATATTAACCATCCCTATTTCTGCTATTTTAGCGGCTATTGTTTATTATATTTTAAAGCTTTTTATCTGATCTTTTAATGCCTATTGATCTTCTTTACGCATTAGTCAGAGTTTAATTACTGACAAACGTCCACATCTTTTATAACCGATATCCTTTTATCTTGCAGCATATTTTTTTCTATGTCAAAGATTTTAGTCACCGGTGGTTGTGGTTATATTGGTTCACACACAATTGTGGACCTTTTGGAAAATGGGTTTACCGTTATTTCCATAGATGATAATTCAAGGTCTACTTCATATGCTGTCAATGGCATTGAACTGATTACAGGAAAGAAAATAAAGAATTATAAAGTTGACCTCAAGAATTTCGATGAAACCCTAGCTGTGTTCCAAGAGAACCCCGATATAAATGGTGTGATCCATTTTGCTGCTTATAAAGCCGTTGGCGAATCTGTGAATGAACCCCTGCTATATTATGAGAACAATTTATTTGGACTGATTAATTTATTAAAATGTGTACAGGAGTTTGAGATTCCCC
>JAYSXR010000122.1:0-4819 GCA_043717145.1 Chitinophagaceae bacterium
CAGGTGTTTCAATCGCTACTTTACAGATTCCACCAGTATTTACCATATTCACTCTAGCCGAAGTAGTTGGGTTGTTTGCCATAATCATACCACACTCTAATGCAAAAGGAACAACGCCTGCTAATATATTACCACAGGTTTGGATAGTAGATATTTTTCCTTTCCCAATTACAACCTGTAAAAAAAGATAGTCAATATCAGCATTTTGGTCTTTTGATAAACTCACAATAGCAACTTTACTGGTTAATGATGTTCCACCGCCTAAACCATCAATCTGTCTTGAATCTCCTTGCCCCACACCTTCCATTGCTGCCAGAATAATTTTATTTCTTGATGCTTCATCATCAGGTAAATCAGTTGCTTTAAAGAAAAGTCCTTTTGAACTTCCTCCCCGAAGCTGCATGTATGGAATGGCGGTTTGCATAATTTTTTATGATGTTTTAAACAGCTTGTTATCTAAACTGTATTTACCTGCCCCAGCAAACAAAATACATAAAAATGAACTAAGATAAACATATACCAGTTCAGCATGACCTTCAGTAAAAGAGCCGCTGTGTAATAAAATAAAGACTACTGTCAGATTGGTCACAATAAGTAATGCTGCCAGTCTTGTAGCAAAACCTAAAATGATTAGCATAGTGCAAATTCCATCAGTTAATAATGCAAATATCAATCCTGTTTTTACACCAATATGCAAAGGGTCAGGAAAATGTGTTTGCATGTTGGAGAAACCTGTAAGTTTTTCAATACCATGTTTGTAAAACAAACTAAAGCCAACTAATATACGCAAAAGTAGCAGAGCCAGGTCTCTATTAACTGGCAGAAAATTAAGAGTGAGAAATTTTTTCATTACAGTATATATTTTAATTTTAAAAATAGTTGAATTTTTTAAATCCCTAAACTTTTTCAAAAGGTTTTAATGCTTTACAAACTCCCTTGAAATACCCTACACTTTCAGCAATACCTTCAAGTGGCTCATCCAGGTTCTTTTGATATTCAATACTGCATCTTCCTGTATACTTCTGTTTGTATAATGAACTCACCAATGCCGGAATATCAATGATTCCTCTCCCCAATTCTACTTCATGAGCATCCGCCTTCGCAGCTTCCACATCTTTAATATGAATATCCATAACCTTCTCTGCATATTGATTATAAGCTTCGATTGGGTTAATTCCTGCTCTTTGAGTGTGCCCTATATCAAAGCATATCCCTATTCTTTTGTCGTAATTTTTTATTTTATCAAATACAGCCTTGGGTGTAGGATACCATTTATCTTCAGGACCGCCATTATGTATCGCGATTTTTATATTGCATTGCACTACCTTTTGCTCTACATAATTTAATAATGAAATATCTGGAGATGCTATAATCATACCTACTCCAATATTTTTTGCATAATCAAAAGCACTGTCAACATCCTGCTCATTTTTCATGGTAATCATCCCTGCTGCATAAATGCTTATGCCAACCTTTTTGAATCTTTCAATAATCTGTAATGCTTCTTCTTTGGTGGTATTTAAAGGTATATGCTTGTCTTTTATGGAAATTGCGGAGACACCTGTCTGCCGGGTGATAGTTATCGCATCTTCTACACTTAATTTAATAAAGCTATACCCAGCAATACCTAATTGCACATCGGCTTTCGTAGCTGCTCTTTCACTTATTCCTGCCATAACAAAAGATGGCCTTAGCAATGCTGCAGAAACAACTGTTGCAGAACTTTTCAAAAAAAATCTTCTGTCTGTCATTATAGCTGTTATTTATTTTTTTCGGTAAGCAATATTTTTTCAAGATTATCTCTCGAAGCTGCCGACATCAATGGCCGTAAATTTTTTTCTTCCAGCATTTGTACTACTGCTTCCATTTCATATATCCTCCTTTCGGCATGCGAATAACTACCTTCAACAAAACGGTCAATCAATACATCATTACCACCAATAACGGAACTAATCTGTTCCCTGATATATTTTTCGAGTCCAAATGCCTTACCCGCTTCCATCGCTTCGCAAATAACAGCTGCTATTCCCTTGTAAACAATAGAACGCAATAATTTCCTGATTGATGCATCGCCAATTTCTTCACTCAAAAAAGAAAAATCTAATTGAAGGCTCTCCAGCTTTTCCTGCATTTTTTTTGCACCGGGCCCTGAAGCCACGAATGGTGTTTTTATCCCTTTAGGTGGAACAGGGGCCATGATTGCAAGATCAACATATTGAACACCCGATGATTTTAATATATCGTACACTGCTATTTTTTTTTGCGGTGATGACGTGTTCATTTCTGCATAAATCTTACCAGCATTTATTATAGGCAATACTTCCTTTGCGATTGCTTCTGATGCTGATGAAAGATTTACACTAAAAATAATTTCTGCATCTTTTGCAGCGTCGGCATTGCTTTCAGCAAAATGTACATTTTCATGCAAACTTCTTTTTGGCAACGGATCCCATCCAGAAACAGTAATACCCATTGCAGATAAATCATTTGCAAAAATACTTCCTGCTTCTCCTAAACCCAGTATAGCAATGTGCATGTTTTTAATTTTAATATCAAAATTGTTTGTCCCAACCATAAATCTGTAATGAAGTTTTTCCTTCCTTTAATTGCCTTCGTACATTTTCTTCTTTTGCTACTCTTGCAGTAGACTTTTCTATGGCTTCTGATAATCTATTTTGCGGTACTACCAAAACACCGTCCCTGTCTCCAATAATAATATCACCAGGATTAATTAGTACGCCCCCAATAATAATTGGTTCATTTAAAAAACCATCCCCATAATTGGAAGTTCCAAGAATGCAAAGCCCACGGCTAAACACAGGAAAACCCATTGCTTCAATATCATCCGCATCTCTTACACAACCATCAATCACCAAACCATTGATGCCTTTTGTTTTGGCGCCAAGGCTCATCAGGTCACCCCAGTAACCGGCTTCATAAAATCCAGAACAGTTGGCTATGATTACATCTCCCGGTTTTGCATAAGCATAAGCCTGATGCAGCAATATATTATCTCTTGGCATTGTTTTAACGGTATATGCCGGGCCACACACTTTCATAGTTGAACTGATAGGTTTTATAGCCGATGGCAAGTTGCCATATTTTCCCAATGCTTCATGAACAGTTGCGGCAGAAAACTGACCAAGTTGTTTTATTAAATCCATAATATAAATTTACACATGTTTATAATCATGATTTTCAAAATATACTTGTTACCACCCTTGGCACCATACTTTGGTGTGCCTCCGCAAATTTTATTTCTTTTTTACCTGAAATCCTTCTTGCATGATTTGCTCTTCTGCCGGCCAATTCTGCATAATAATCTTTCAAATAATATTGTGCACCCATGCAATTCATCGCTGCCAATTTTTTATCGATTACCGAACTTATGTCTATAAAAGTATCCGGCAAAAAACCTGATAACTCCGGCTGATGCGGCTCAAATGAATACCATGCCGGAGGATCAATATTTTTAAAGGCACTTGGCACACCCGCACCTGAAGATAGCAGCCTTGCTCTTTGCACCGCCTGAAATGCCAATGGATGGTCTGGATTAAAAGGATCTTTTTCTGAATGGGTTAAAATTACAGTTGGTTCAAAATCTCCAATGATGGTGGTAAGTTGTTTTATTCTTTCGTCTGTAATTAACATCGGATAATCGCCCCAATCTAAAAACTGAATAGGTGTGCCAATAATATTAGCTGCTTTTTGCGCCTGTTCCCTTCGTATAATCTTTACACTTTCTTCAGAACGCTTTGGATCTTCTTTCCATAACTCGCCAGATTCGCCTCTTTCGCCATAGCTCATAGCAATTACCAATGTGCTGGCTCCTTCTTCAATGGCTGTGGCAATGGTACCTGCGGCACGCCAAACAAAATCACCGGAGTGTGCACCTACTACTAATAATTTTTTCATTGCTGTGCTTTTAAGTATGTAAAATATTATTTCACTTCCTGATGCATTGGTGTTCCTCTTGTATGAAATGTTGGTACAGTTGGTAATCCCCACGCCTGCCCTTTTTTTCTTTCTTCCTGTGTCCACACGACAGTTTCATAATCGGGGTCTACAATTAAACGGGCAGTAGTATTGGCAATTTCCACCCGGTTACCTCCCGGCTCATAAACATATAAAAAAAAGGTTTGCTGGATGGTATGCTTATGTGGGCCGGTTTCTATATAAATACCATTTTCCAAACAAATATCAGCGGCAATTAATACTTCTTCCCGGCTGTTGCAGGCATAGGTTACATGATGAAAGCGACCCGATGAACCGGTATAATCTTCAGTAACCGCCAGATCGTAAGATTTTGAATTAACCGCAAACCAAACCGCTTTAGGATCTCGGTCGGTAAGATTATCGACTATGGTTTCAGTCAACAGTCCTCCCAAGTTTTCCAACTGAAAATTTCTAAAAGCACGCACATCTTTTGCAAACAAATTCAGATGGTCTATACGGCGAACATTAATGCCTCTCGCAGGAAATTTACTTGCGGTATTTTTTAATGCAGAAGTGTCCAGCTTTCCGGATTTATATTTCTTTGATTCAAAATAGATTTCTGTCAGGTGACCATCAGGTGAAGTATATTGAAAGGCAGGCCCATGACCTAAATCACCTTCATTCCAGCCGATAGCATAATTGGTTTTTTTTATTGCATGAACCCTTCTTTGTAAAGCCTGTTCGCTTTTAGCACGCCAGGCAAAATGAAACATGCCCGGTTGTTTGCTGGCAGTTAATTTTAAAGTATGATGTTCGTAATCATCATACGCCCTTAAATAAACAGAGTCACCTTTTACATCGCTTACAGACATTCCCATGATAT
>JAYSXR010000123.1:0-4791 GCA_043717145.1 Chitinophagaceae bacterium
GGAAAAATATTCCCTTGCTGGCGCGAACACACGGGCAACCTGCATCGCCTACCCGGCTAGGTAAAGAGATCATGGTATTTGTAGAGCGTTTGCATAACCAGGTAGAATTATTTTCCAGCGTACCCTATGCCGCAAAATTTGGTGGTGCCACCGGTAATTTTAATGCACACCATGTTGCTTTTCCTAAAAAGAACTGGGTGTTATTAGGTAACGCATTTGTGGAAGAAGTATTGGGATTGCAGCGTATGCAGTTTACCACGCAAATAGAACATTACGATAGCCTCGCCGCTCATTTTGATACCATCAAACGCATCAATAATATATTGATTGATCTGAGCCGCGATATCTGGACCTATATCAGCATGGATTATTTTAAACAGAAAACAAAAAAAGGCGAAGTGGGTTCTTCGGCCATGCCACATAAAGTAAACCCGATAGATTTTGAAAATGCAGAAGGTAATTTTGGTATGGCCAATGCTTTATTGGAACATCTCTCTGCCAAACTACCGCACAGCCGCCTGCAACGCGACCTCACCGATTCCACTGTTTTACGCAATATTGGTGTACCGGTAGCACACATTGCCATTGCCATAAAATCATTGGAAAAAGGTTTGGATAAACTGGTGCTCAACGAGGCAAAATTAAAAGTCGATCTCGAAAATAACTGGGCAGTAGTAGCCGAAGCCTTACAAACCATATTACGCCGCGAAAATTACCCCAACCCTTACGAGGCATTAAAAGACCTTACCCGTGGCAACCATACCATCGATAAAAAAACGATCCATGATTTTATCGGCACGCTAAAAGTAAGTGCCGCCATAAAAAAAGAACTGAAAGCCATTACCCCTTTAAATTATGTGGGTGTAAATCCGCAATATTAGGCCCAAAGCATTTGGAAAGTCAAAACTTTCCAAATGCTTCATGGTAATTCTGCCAGGCTTTTGTAAATTGAAGTGATTTACTTTCTTAATCAAAACTCCTGCCAATGCCCACCAGCCACTCACGCCGATCCTTCCTGCAAACCTTAAGTTTAGGTGTTGGCAGTACACTTGTAACATCTTCTATCCTCGCTAATAAAAATTTACCATTAGTAAAGAACCAAAAAAAATTAGGCATCGCTTTGGTCGGGCTGGGCAGTTACGCTAAAAACCAGTTGGCTGTTGCCTTAACACAGGCAGATAACTGTTACCTCGCAGGTATTGTTACCGGCACATCTTCTAAAGCAGAAGAGTGGACTAAAAAATACAATATCCCGCAAAAAAATATTTACAACTATCAGAATTTTGACCAGATAGCCAATAATAAAGACATTGATATTGTATACATAGTTTTACCCAATTCCATGCACCACGAATTTGTACTACGTGCAGCCAAAGCAGGTAAGCATGTGATGTGCGAAAAGCCTATGTCAGTTTCAGTAAAACAGGCCGAAGAAATGATCAAAGCCTGCAAGGAGGCAGGTGTGCAGTTAGGCATCGGTTACCGGTTGCATTTTGAGCCCTTTACTAAAGAAGTAATGCGCCTCAGCCAACAAAAAGTGTTGGGTGATGTTCGTTTTGTACAAACCAATTTCGGTTTCAACATTGGCGACCCGGCACAATGGCGTTTAAAAAAAGAGTTAGCAGGTGGTGGCCCTTTAATGGATGTGGGTATTTATTGTGTGCAGGCCTCCCGCTATGTTACCGGCGAAGAACCACTTTGGGTTACTGCGCAATTTGGCCCTGTTACCGATAAAGAAAGGTTTACATCGGTTGAAGAATCCATTTCCTGGCAAATGCAGTTCCCTGGCAATGCCATGGTGAATGGTTTTAGTTCCTACAAATCGAATATTGAACAGTTATACGTTTCGGCAAACAACGGGTGGATACAATTAAGCCCCGCCTACAGCTATGGACCATTGAAAGGCCGTACCAATCAGGGAGAAATGAACCAGCCGGTTGTACACCATCAAACGGTTATGCTGCAGGCTATCTGTAAAGAATTTATAGAAACCAATACATTTCCTTCTCATTCGTCTGGTGAAGAAGGGCTTCGCGATATGCGCATATTGATGGGCATTTACGAAGCAGCCAGAACCGGGAAAAAAATCAACCTGGTATAAACCTCGCTCACAGTAGCACCTTGGCGTCTTCGAGGTAAGATAAAAGTTTAAAATGCACGAGGCGCGCAGATTCAGCGTATACCGCAGAAATTAATATTTTAATATAGAATATCCTTTTAACTGGTAAGTAGTTAAAGTTGTGATGGCCGATAAAGCGGGTTTTACCTCGGGCGTTACCGATTCTTTGGCAATATTCCTTTTATTTAAGGATTGGCCGCAGACAAATATTTTTACGCCTGCATCTGTCAGTTCTCTAAACAAGGGTATATTAGGATTATCACTATTAAATTTTTTCCTGTACTCCTCATTATTCAACACAAATTGTGCTGCTGGCCCGTGTATCACCATCACTACGTGTAATTTGTTGGCCACAACTCCCCCCAAGGCATGTAAATTCACGACTGCCGCCACCTTATCAAAAAACTCGTGTACTATTTCAGGTTTGGTATTGTCGGAGCTAACTTCTACAATGATCTTATAATTCAGTTTTGTATCCGGATTCTCAACGGAAAAAGGCACTTCAGTAACCGTACCGAATTTTTTAATAACAGGGTTTACTTTGTTTTGCGCGTTTACACTGATAAAAAGTATAGTTGAGAATGCACCAATGACAACTTTATTCATATAACTGATTTTATTCGACAAGATAGCTATTTTTAAACTTTGAGCGCTGCGTCCGCAGTCGCAGTTAAAAGAAAGAATTCCGGCTTCTGAAGTTATTTACCAAATTTTTCCTTCAATAAACGTAAAGCGTCATTCACGCTCGTTTCAGCAGGTTCACTTACCTGTTTTTCAATCCCGGGTCTCCTGGCTCCGGATTTCTGACTTCTCTCGCCAGCACTTTCAGTCTGTTTGATAGATAAAGCGATTCTTTTCCTTACTATGTCCACTTCCATGATTTTTACATTTACTTTCTGTCCCAGTTTTAAAACTTCTCCGGGATCGGATATGTATTTATGGGCGATCTCACTTACATGTACCAGGCCATCCTGTTTCACACCAATATCAATAAACGCCCCAAAACGTGTGAGATTAGTAACAGATCCTGGAAGAATCATCCCTACCTGCACATCTTCTATTTTATAAATATTTGCAAACTCAAATTGTTCCAGTTCGCTGCGCGGATCAAGTCCTGGTTTTCTCAATTCATTCAATATGTCTTTGATCGTTAATTCGCCAAACTGTTCAGAAGTATATTTTTTAGGATCTATCCTTTTCAACATTTCTTCATTACTTATCATGGCTTGTACATCAACCCCTAAATCCGCAGCCATTCGCTCCACCAAAGAATACGTTTCCGGGTGAACAGCGCTTGCATCCAAAGGGTTGTTGCCATTTTTTATACGTAAGAACCCTGCACATTGTTCATACGCTTTTCCACCCAGGCGTGGCACTTTGAGTAATTGTGAACGGTTTGTAAATGCACCCGTTTCATTCCTGTATTTTACAATATTATCTGCCAGTGCGCCACCAATACCACTTACATAACTCAATAAATGTTTACTGGCGGTATTCAGGTTAACACCCACATTATTTACACAACTCACAACTGTTTGGTCAAGCCTTTCTTTTAAGCGGAATGCATTCACATCATGCTGGTACTGTCCAACCCCGATACTTTTGGGATCAATTTTAACCAGCTCAGCCAATGGATCCATTAATCTCCGGCCAATACTCACCGAGCCACGCACGGTAACATCCTGATCAGGAAATTCTTCCCTTGCCGTTTCTGAAGCTGAATAAACAGAAGCACCATCTTCATTCACCAAAAAAACAGGCAGTCCCAAATCGAGTTTTTTTATAAACTGTTCAGTTTCCCTGCCCGCTGTTCCATCTCCAATAGCAAATGCTTCTATCCGATATTCTTTCACCAGTATTTTAATTTTGTATTCACTATCCTGCATACGGTTTGCTTCATGCACATACATCAGGTCGGTCTTTTTCAGTTCACCGCTCTCATCAAGACAAACAATTTTACAACCACTGCGGTAACCGGGATCTATAGCCAGTATTCTTTTGCTTCCCAAAGGTGAACTTAATAATAATTGGCGCAGGTTTTCGGCAAATACATTGATGGCTTCTTCATCAGCTTTTTGTTTCAGGGCAGTCCTGAATTCACTTTCCAAACTGGGTTGCAGTAAGCGTCGATAGGCATCTTTCACTGCTTTTTTTACATGATCTGCAGATGGATGCATACTTTTTACAAATGATTTTTCCAGCATTTCCAACGCATCCTCTTCCATTGGAGAAATAGATAACCGGAGAAAGCCTTCTAAAAACCCACGCAGTGCGGCCAATATTCTGTGAGAGGGAATTTTATGAACAGGTTCCGAAAAATCATAATAGTCTTTGTATTTAATACCCGTTGTTTCTTTATCTGCAAGCACTTTACTTTGAAGGGTTGCCTTGTCTTCGAAAAGTTTACGAAGGCGGGCACGGAGTGCCACATCTTCATTCACCATCTCCGAAATAATATCTCGCGCACCCTGTAATGCTTCTTCTGCTGTTTTTATTTTTTCTTTTATGTATTTCTCCACTTCACCTGCCAGTTCATTTTCCTGTTCCAGCATAAGAACAGCTAATGGCTCCAGGCCGTTTTCACGTGCTGTTTGTGCTTTGGTTTTTCGTTTGGATTTATAGGGCAGATAAATATCTTCCAGTTCAACCAGTGTGGTAACTTTATTGATTTT
>JAYSXR010000124.1:0-14597 GCA_043717145.1 Chitinophagaceae bacterium
AATGCCTCTTTAAAGTGTTGACCGGCTTTCTCCAATTGTGCTAACTCTAATTCAACCTGGCCAAGACTATTTTTTATATTAGCAATATCTTCCTGTTTGTTCAAAGCCGTATATACTTTGAGGGATTCATTGTACAATTTTAACGCTTCATCCGTTTTACCATCAGATTGCAGAGAAAGGGCTATCTGCTGACTTGTTTTGGCAATGTTCAAAGTGTCATTCAGTGCCTTGAATAGTTGTAAAGATTTGTAATAGATAGACAACGCTTTTTTCTCATATCCATTTTGATGAAAGATGCCTGCTTCATAAAGGTAAGCAGTGGCCAGCCCTTTCTGGTAACCTGCGGTAACAGCTGTATTTTCTGCAACAAAAAGATTGTTCAATGCTTTGGCTGCATCAAATCTTTTTTGTTTAAAAGCAAGTTCACTCAGGGAATCTACTTTCCGTATATCTTCATTAGCAATTTGCCCTGCGCCCTTTACTTCAGACAAGAGTAAGGCACAGCCTACGATAAGCAGTAAGGAAGTAGGTAGGCAGATAGTTTTGGTCACGTGTGGCTTCGGATAATCGAGAAAGTTAAAGAAATATATGATACCCTTTATTAAAAAGGCCCTCTTTGCAGAGGGCCTTTACTATATGCAAGCAATCGAAAAGAGACTACCCTTGAAGTACTTCCCGTGAGATGACTAATTTCTGTATCTCAGAAGTTCCTTCACCAATAGTACATAATTTTGCATCACGATAGTACTTCTCTACCGGAAAATCTTTTGTATAACCATAGCCGCCGAAAATTTGTACCGCATCATTAGCAGTTTTCACAGCTATCTCACTGGCATAATATTTAGCCATGGCACCCTGTTTGGTTACTTTCTCGCCCCGGTTCTTAAGGTCGCAGGATTGCCACACCAACAGATCGGAAGCCATGATCTCCGTGGCCATATCGGCCAGTTTAAAGCTGATCCCCTGGAAATTAGAGATAGGTTGGTCAAATTGGTGCCGTTCCTGTGCATATTGCAAAGCAGCTTCATAGGCGCCTTTGGCAATACCTATGGAGAGTGCGGCTATAGAAATACGGCCACCATCTAATATTTTCATCGCCTGCCTAAAGCCATCGCCTACTTCACCTAAACGGTTAGCATCGGGTATGCGGCAGTTATCAAAGATCATTTCTGCCGTTTCGCTGGCTCGCATGCCTAATTTATTTTCTTTTTTACCTGCGAAAAACCCTTCTTTGCCCCTTTCTACTACAAAAGCGGTTGAATTGCCACTGGTGCGGGGTTCTCCTGTACGGCAAATAACAACAGCTATATCGCCAGTTTTGCCGTGCGTGATCCAACTTTTAGTTCCGTTTAATACCCAGCCATCATCGTCTTTAACAGCAGTTGTTTTCATATTGCCCGCATCACTTCCTGTATTGGGTTCTGTTAATCCCCAGGCTCCCAGCCATTCTGCCGTTGCCAGCTTTGGCAACCATTGTTTTTTTTGCGTTTCTGTACCGAAAGAAAGGATATGATTGGTACAAAGTGAATTATGCGCTGCCACACTTAATCCGATAGAGCCGCAGACTTTTGAAATTTCCTGTATAATTGCATTGTATTCGAAGTAACTGAGTCCCGCCCCTCCATAAACTTCCGGCACCAGAACACCCATCATACCCAGCTTGCCAAGTTCCTTAAAAATATGCAGGGGAAATTCCTGGCTCTCATCCCATTCCATTATGTGTGGTTTGATGTATTGCCGGGCAAAGTCTCTGGCTGTTTGGGCCACCTGTTCCGTTATTTCATTGGGTTGAAAATTCATAAGGGTTCCTTTAAAATAGACGGAGGTCACCACACAACAAGCAATCGTTCTTATGGCAACCTCCTGAAAACAAACATCTGTTAGTTTTCGTGGCAAAATTAGGGTAAAATACATCAGAACCAAATAGATTTTTAGACAACTGTTTAATCCACTTTTACTTGTAAAATAATCTTATGAAATACGGAATCCGAAATAAAAACGATCTTTTTAAGGTCATTTACAGACTAATAGAGACCATATTGCTTCCGGGAGGCAATAATAGCCCTTGCAACCGCATCGGGGATATGGGCCCTTGTACGCAATTCATGCGCTGAAATTGTATTCAAATATATTTTTTGTGTTGTTTCAGGATCTATACGCAGGTAAGGGGCACTAAAACAGAATACCTCATCGCTGATACCATAAGTTGCTTATACCTGCGCTTCTTTTGTAAATCCACCCATTCGTTTACGGTACGTAACTATCCGGTTGGCTAACGCTTCACCTATAACCGGGAGTCATTTCCAGTCTTCAAGAGTAGCTGTGTTAATGTCTATGATTGAGGGTTGTGGATAAGATATGCCGATCATTTTGGTTGGGTAAGGAGACGATACCATTTCAGCAATTTTTACATACGGAATTTAACGGTCTGCCACTTCTTTTTTCATCCCCCATATTTTCCTGATATCTTCCGGTGATTTAAAATGGCCCCCTTTGTTGCGATAATTAAGCAGGGTATGGATGGTTTTATCATTTATACCCAAACGTTTCCATTCATTTTCAGAAATCGTATTAAGATCAAATGGAAACAAAGTATATGCAAGCGGCCCATTTGCATACTTGGATACAGTAAAGGATTCGCGGGGTTTGGCGATACTGTCCTGCGATAGTTGTGTGGCTTTACTATACTTTACAAAATCACTTAGGGTTTTGCTGAGAGCAGGCGGGTTGCGTTTTCCCGGATAAAAATAAGGTGCCGCAATAAACAAAGCAATCAGCAACAGCACTGCAATCACCGCTATGCATTCCTTTTTGCTGAAAGTGAAATAATCTTTCCATATCCCTTTCTTACCGTAACATTTTAACGTTCGTGTATTCAAAGGGGGTTACTGTTACAAACTAATCTTCAATCCATCATAAGCCAACCGGATATGCGGGGGCAGTTCCCGGTTTATGTCTTCCTGTTTTCCTAACTGGTGACTGATATGCGTAAAAAATACTTGCGGCACTTCCAATTCAATAGCCATTGCCACAGCTTCTTCCAGTGTAAAGTGTGAAACATGTGATTCTCTTCTAAGTGCATTTAACACCAATAATTTTGAACCTTTTATTTTTTCCTTTTCCGCATCATCTATACGGTTGGCATCAGTGATATAAGTAAAATCACCAAACCGAAAACCATATACCGGCATTTTATGGTGCATCACCTGGATGGGTTGAACGGGTATATCACCAATAACAAACGGGCTTTCATCGATCGTAACTAAATTCAGTTCCGGCACACCGGGATATTTGGTATCAGTAAACGCATAATGAAAATCTCTCCGCACCGCTTCTTCCGTTAAAGAATTGGCATAAATATCCATCGCTTTTTTAGTAGTGAAATTAAATGCGCGGATATCATCCAACCCGGCCATATGATCTTTATGGGGATGCGTAAAAAGAACAGCATCTAAATGGCGGGTGTTCGTGCGCAACATCTGGTAACGAAAATCCGGCGTGGTATCCACTACTAAAGTGGTAGTAGCCGATTGCAGCAGGATACTGCTGCGCAACCGCTTATCATGAACATCTGTGGAGGTACATACCTCGCATTGACATCCGATCATAGGTATACCAGTACTGGTGCCGGTGCCAAGAAATGTTATGGTAAGGGATGGGGTGCTCACGTGTCAAATCTAAGCCAAATCGGGTAACCGGCTTAGCGTATTCACCACATATCTATGCTTCTGTGGCGGCTTTTTTTACTACTTCTTCATACAGCTTCTGCGATTCGTGGGTAAGTTTGTCGAATTCAATATTCAGTTGCGGGATAATATCCATTAAGGTATTGATACGGCCTTCCACACTCAGAAACTTATTTAGCACCACAATCTTTCTTTCCTCCAGCAGGCACCAACCACTTTGAAAAGTGCCTCGTTCATACCTAACCACATAGCCTGAATCGCCCAGAATATTACCCAATTTATCTAAAGTAGTCTGTGTATATTTCATAACGTGAGTAGTGAGCAGTGAGTATAATAGCATTACAAAAGTAATGAACTGCAGATCAGGCGTAGCAATCAAAATACAGGAGTTATTCACATATTTTCTCACGACGTATCATTCACATATTTTTACTCACCATTTTAATAACCGGAATAATCATCTCCTCCAGACTGATACCGCCATGCTGAAATGTGTTTTTATAATAATTAACATAGTGATTGTAGTTATTTGGATAACACAAGAAACCATCTTCTTTCGCGAAAATAAATGAAGAGTTCACATTAGGAACGGGTAAGCCTGCTTCTTTGGGGTCTTTAAATGCCAGTACATCACGTGGTTCGAAATTAAGGTTGCGGCCATGTTTATAACGCAGGTTGGCGGTAGTTTGTTTATCGCCAATTACTTTATGCGGGGTATTCACCCTAACGCTTCCATGATCGGTGGCCAATACAATCTTTATTTTTTTATCCGCTATTTTTTTTAATGCCTGGTGAAGCGGGCTATGTTCAAACCAGCTGCGGGTTATGCTTCGGTAACTCGCCTCATCGCTGGCCAGCTCTTTTAATACTTCCATTTCGGTGCGGGCATGACTAAGCATATCTACAAAATTATAAACGATAATGTTCAGGTCGTTCTGTAAGAGGTTATGGATATTGCTTACAAGTTGCTGCCCGTCGTGGTGATTGACAATTTTATTGTAACTGAATTTAATGTCTTCCCTTTTTAACCGTTTTAACTGTGCCCGTAAAAAATCTTCTTCGAACATATTCTTTCCTCCTTCCTCATCATCATTCTTCCATTGCTGGGGAAATTGTTTTTCTATATCTACCGGCATCAGTCCTGCAAAAATAGCATTACGGCAATATTGTGTAGCTGTAGGCAGTATGGAATAAAATGTTTCTTCTTCCAGTATGCGGAAGCTTTCGGCAAATATGGGTTGGATGGCTTTCCACTGGTCGTAGCGAAGGTTATCTATCAATATAAAAAAAAGTGGTGTGCCTTTTTCAATATGTGGCAACACTTTAAACTGGAACAAATGATGGCTCATAATGGGTGCCGAAAAACTTTTCGGGTTAAGCCACGATGTATAATTTCGGCTGATGAATTTAAAAAATTCAGTATTGGCCTCCTGCTTCTGTGCCTGGAATACTTCGCGCATTTCGGGACTATCGCTTTTTTCCATCTCCAGTTCCCAATACACTAATTTTTTATAGATATCCATCCACTCATTGTAATCTGGGTTATTACTGAGTGCCATGAACAATTCCCTGAATTGCTGCTGGTAGGCCGTAGTTGTCTTTTCGGCCACTAACCGTTTATTATCAATAATCTTTTTTAAACTTAATAAAACCTGATTAGGACTAACCGGTTTTATTAAATAATCTGTTATCTGGCTGCCAATAGCATCATCCATCAGGTTCTCGGTTTCATTTTTGGTGATGAGCACCACAGGTACCTGGCTGTTGATAGCTTTTATACGTGCCAAGGTTTCGAGGCCGGTTATACCGGGCATGGTTTCGTCTATCAGAACCACATCCACCAGGTTGGTTTTTACATATTCGATAGCGTCAAAACCATTAGTGAGTGTATGTACTTCATATCCTTTGTGTTCGAGGAATATTTTCTGCGAATGAAGGCTTTCGATCTCATCGTCGACCCATAAAATTTTTGCTACGGCCATAGTGTTGTTAGTTTGGAGTTTATTGTTTGCAGCTATCAGTCTTGTGGGCACTGCAATTGCAAACTAAAATAAAAAAAACATCCCGTTACTTACCGCACCAATATAGTTGATGCTTTCGTAAAGTACTTACATAATATTAGGTAGAAATGGCTGCGATAGAGGCAGTGTTTTAGATATGAAAAGCTATTAAAAAAGTAAATCTATTTCATTCTGTCAGAACGGACTTCTTATTTGTACTTTTGCCTGCTACCTTATTTACTGATTTAACAATTTAACAACAGGATGACGGCTGTCAAAAGAAAAATCATTAACGATCCGGTCTATGGTTTCATTACGATTAACCACCCGCTGATCTTTTCCATCATTGCCCATCCTTATTACCAGCGGCTTCGCCGCATCCAGCAAATGGCTATGGCACAAATGGTGTACCCTGGTGCAGTACACACCCGTTTACACCATTCGCTGGGTGCTTATCATTTAATGAGTAATGCAGTGATTGAACTAAGGAGTAAAGGCGTGGAAATAACTGATGAGGAAGACATTGCCGTAAAAGCTGCTATCCTTTTACACGATATCGGCCATGGGCCATTTTCTCATGCACTGGAACATGTTTTGGTAGAAGGTGTCCACCATGAGCAGCTTTCGTTACAGATTATGCAAAGGCTGAATGAAGAAATGGACGGGCAGTTAACACTTGCCATCAGCATATTTATCAATCAATACCATAAACCTTTTTTACATCAGTTGATCAGCGGGCAACTGGATGTGGACAGGATGGATTACCTGAGCCGCGACAGTTTTTTTTCCGGCGTAAGTGAAGGGGTAATTGGTTATGACCGAATCTTAAAAATGCTGGTCGTACATGAAGGGCAGTTGATGGTAGAAGAGAAAGGTATTTACAGTGTAGAGAAATTTTTAGTGGCCCGCCGGCAAATGTACTGGCAGGTATACCTGCACAAAACAGTTTTAGCGGCGGAAAAAATGCTGGTGAAGATATTAGAAAGGGTACGCAGTATTTATACCAAAGAGGATGATAGGCTGATCACACTTTCGCAACTGGATTTTTTTCTTGGCCAATTCAATGGCCGGATGGATAACAATGCATTGGAGAAATTCTGTTCCATAGATGATCATGATGTGATGCATGCCATTAAGCGCTGGAGCCACCATCCAGATAAAATATTGTCGCTGCTTTGCAGCCGCTTCCTAAATCGTCAATTATATAAAGCAATAATACAGGCCGAACCTTTTGGGGATGATTTTATCCGCTCAAAACAAGTACAGGCTATCCAGCAGTTTGGTATAGATGCAAAGGATATACAGTACCTGTGTTTTACCGGCGAAGCCACCAATACCCTCTACCAAACCAAAGATGAACGCATTAATATTCTTTTTAAAGACGGTACGGTAAAAGATATATCAGGGATAGACAATGCATTAATTCACCAAAACCTTTCTGCACCCGTTAAAAAATTTTACATTTGTTTGTTGACGTAGCCCATAGTAAACAGGCCATAGGCCCTAGTTTTGCTTTTGTTTCCATGTACTGGCAACTATGGACTAAGAACTAAATCCCCTCATTATGCAATTCAATGCTGCACAAATAGCCATGCTGATCAATGGCAAACCGGAAGGAGATACTGCGGTATCGGTAGCTTCTTTTGGTAAGATTGAAGAAGCCTGTGAGGGACAATTGTCTTTCCTTGCCAACCCCAAATATGAGGAGTACCTGTATACCACCAAAGCTTCTGTGATTATTATTAATGAAAGCCTGGAACTGAAACAAAAAGTAACGGCCACACTTATCCGTGTTCCGGATGCGTATACGGCTTTTGCCACATTACTGGCCAAATACCAGGAAATGGCAACCCAACAGCTTACCGGCATTCAACAACCCAGTTATATTGACGCTACAGCCAGTTTGGGAGAAAATATTTTTATAGGCGCTTTTGCGTATCTCGGAGAAAAAGTTATCATCGGAAATAATGTAAAAATTTTCCAGGGTGTGGTATTGGGCAATAATGTACAGATAGGCGACAATTGTATTCTCCATGCCGGGGTTACCATTTATTTTGACTGCCTGATAGGGAAAAATGTAATCCTGCATGCCGGCACCGTTATTGGCAGTGATGGATTTGGCTATGCCCCACAGCCAGATGGCGGCTTTAAAAAAGTACCCCAGATAGGCAATGTTGTAGTAGAAGATTTTGTAGAAATAGGTGCTAATACCACCATAGACCGGGCCACTATGGGCTCAACTATTATACGTACCGGCGCTAAACTAGATAACCTTATACAGATAGCCCATAATGTGGAAATAGGAACCAATACAGTTATTGCTGCTCAGGCAGGCATCAGCGGCAGTACCAAAGTGGGTAAGAATGTCATGATAGGCGGCCAGGTAGGAACAGCAGGGCATATCAGTATAGCCGATGGCAGCAAGATTGCCGGACAGAGTGGTGTTACCAAAAGTGTAAAAGAACCAAACCGGTCTATTAATGGTACGCCTGCAGCCGATTTCTCAAGTTCGCTTCGTATCCAGGCAATGACACGCAACCTGCCGGACCTGGAAAAAAGGGTTAAAGAATTGGAAAAAATGGTCGAGAAGCTTTTGTCTGAACGTGTTAATGCCTGAATAAAGCCAATTAAACCGCACCGAAATCTTATTTTTGCAGCATATATTTTCGATAAACTAACCTGCCTCACGAAAATGAATGGCCGGCAAATGAGTAATAAATACCTGTTCAAATTAATTGGCTAGGTGCGGGAATTTGTTTGAAACCCGGCTAACTCATAAACTGAATCACAGAATGGATATAAATTTCAACCCCGACAAGCAACATACCCTTATTAGTCCGATCAGTATCAGTGGCACCGGCTTACATACCGGTGTTTTGGTAGATATGACCCTAAAACCGGCAAACCCGGGGTTTGGCATCCAGTTTCAACGCGTGGATATGCCACAGCAACCCATTATTAAAGCCGATTGCGATTTGGTAACGGATACCAGTAGGGGCACTACATTACAAATAGGCGATGCCAAAGTAAGTACTGTGGAGCATGTGCTAGCTGCATTAGTAGGCATGGGCGTAGATAATGTATTAATTGAACTAAATGGCCCTGAGATACCCATTATTGATGGCAGCTCTGCCCCTTTCATCGCTTTAATCGAAGAATCGGGTGTAATAGAACAGGAAGCTACCAAAGCATGGTACAGCATTGATGAGAACATTTACCATTACGATGATGAAAAGCGTGTAGAAATGGTGGCACTCCCCGCCATGGATTACCAGATTACTACCCTGATTGATTTTAATAGCCCTGTATTAGGCACCCAGCATGCTGGATTAAAAACCATAAAAGATTTTAAAACTGAAATTGCACCCTGCCGAACGTTTTGTTTTTTACATGAATTGGAAGCCTTACTGGATAATGACCTGATTAAAGGGGGTGATATTAATAATGCTATTGTTGTGGTTGATAAAGCTGTGACCGATGCGGAAATGTCGCGTTTGGCCAAGGTATTCAAACGCGATAGGATTGAAGTGAAAAGCGAAGGTTATTTAAATAACCTTGAACTGCGTTTTCCCAATGAGCCGGCAAGGCATAAATTACTGGATGTGGTGGGCGACCTGGCATTGATAGGTTATCCGATTAAAGCGCGCATTATCGCTAACCGACCAGGGCACAGTACCAATGTAGCATTTGCAAAAAAGATCAAACAATACATCAAAAAGAACAGGCATGTGAAAGATGTACCGGTTTATGACCATACCATGCCACCCGTATTCACTTTAGAAAAGATAGAGAAGACGCTGCCCCACCGACATCCCTTTTTGTTTGTTGATAAGATCATTGAGTTGACCGACTCTTATATCGTTGGTGTAAAAAATGTAACCTTCAACGAATGGTTTTTCCCCGGGCACTTTCCTGGAAACCCGGTTATGCCCGGGGTATTGCAGATAGAAGCCCTGGCACAAACAGGTGGTATCCTCTGCATCAACTCCATGCCTGAGGGCCAGTATGATACTTATTTTTTGAAAATAGATAATTGTAAATTTAAACAGATGGTTAGACCCGGCGATACCATGGTTTTAAAAATGGAATTCACCGGACCTATCCGCCGGGGTATTTGCGAAATGAGGGGAACAGTGTATGTTGGCGGAAAAGTAGCCACAGAAGCCGATCTTGTAGCACAGGTAGTGAGAAGGCCTTAACGGCCGGAGGCAGAATAATGGAGTTGACGGTTATTTAATCATATAAATCATAGATAAATAAAAATCTGCGATGACGCATCCATATACATATATTGATCCCAATGCAAGGGTGGCACCCAATGTAAAGATTGACCCTTTTACTGTTATTCATGGCGATGTTCAGATTGGCGAAGGCACCTGGATTGGAAGTAACGTAACTATCATGGATGGCACAAGGATTGGAAAAAACTGCCGTGTATTTCCAGGTGCAGTATTAGGTGCTATCCCGCAGGACCTAAAATTCAGTGGTGAAAAAACCTGCGTAGAGATTGGCGATAACACAACCATCCGCGAATTTGTAACCATTAACCGTGGGACAGAAGACCGGGGTAAAACCCGGGTAGGCAGCAATTGTTTAATCATGGCTTACAGTCATATTGCCCACGATTGCACCATCGGTAATTATTGCATTATGAGTAACAGTGTGCAGGTTGCCGGCCACGTAACCATGGGCGATTGGGCAGTTATTGGGGGTGTAAGTGCCGTACATCAGTTTGTAAATATTGGACAGCATACATTTATTGCGGGCGGCAGCCTAGTTAGCAAAGATGTACCGCCTTATATAAAAGCTGTGCGCAATCCATTAAGTTATGGGGGTGTAAATAGTGTGGGATTGAAGAGAAGGGGTTTTCCCCTGCAGCAGATCAATGGCATATTAGATGTATATCGTACTATATACAATAAAGGTTTTAATACTTCCCAGGCTCTTGAATTTATTGAAGAAGAATTACCTGCAACAGACGAAAGAGATGAAATAGTAACATTCATTCGCGAAAGCGGCAGAGGAATTATAAAGCGGTTTGTTAAGGGCGCTACAGAAGAAGATTAACCCCTGCCGCTTTGAAGGGGAGTTATATGTTTTAAACGCAACTTATTTAACTATGCCTCATTCCGAAGATACTAGTCTGGTTCTTAATTCCCCAAGGAGGGTTCCAGAAGGTGCGCAGTTAGGGAGTATTTGCTTAACCGATGCAGGCAAACGCTTTAACCGCGAATGGATATTTCGTCACGTAAATTACACATTTGAAACAGGGAGGTCTTATGCCATCACTGGTCCCAATGGCAGCGGCAAAAGCACTTTACTTCAGGCGATAGCGGGAAGCATGAATGTAAGTCAAGGCAGTTTGATATATCAAAATAAATATCCAGTACCCCACACCATTGATCCCGAAGAAATATATCAGCATATTTCTATTGCTGCGCCTTACCTGGAATTGATAGAAGAGATGACCGCAAAAGAATTCCTTCATTTTCATCACCAGTTTAAGCCCTTACTTTCTGCCATTACTATTGCTGAGATTGTTTCCATTCTTGGCCTGGAAAATGCAGCTGATAAACAGATACGCTATTTTAGCAGTGGCATGAAACAACGCATTAAGCTGGCACAAGCCATCTTCTCAAATACTCCAGTATTGTTATTGGATGAGCCTTGCACCAATTTAGATACTTCCGGATACCAATTGTACCATGAACTGATAGTTAAATATTGCCAGGATAAACTTATCATCGTTAGTAGCAATGATATTCAGGAGATGGATTTTTGTATAGAGAGGTTGAATATATTAGACTACAAATAAATAAATTTAGTCACTCATAACCCCATCAACTAACGAAATATGAAAGAACGCCAATCAAACCGACGGAATTTTATTAAGCATACTGCTGCTGCATCAGGTATGGCATTGTTTGCGGGCATCTCAAATAAAGTTATTGCCCAGGCAACCGGAGAGATAATAAATTCGGCACCTGCACCAATAAGGATACGTTTTTCCGTTATTAATATCAATCATGCGCATATTAACTCTATGACCGAAGCTGTTAAAAGAGGCGGTGGTGAATTGGTTTCACTGTATGCAAAAGAACCCGAACTGATAGCTGCTTTCACCAAGCAATTTCCTGAAGTAAAGGTTGCCAGTAGTGAAAAGGAAATTTTAGAAGACAAAACCATACAGGTCATCCTCAGTTCCGGTATTCCCGATGAACGTGCACCATTGGGTATCCGTGTAATGCAGCATGGAAAAGATTATATGGTTGATAAGCCCGGCATTACCACACTTGAACAACTGGCCGAAGTGCGCCGTGTTCAAAAAGAAACCAAACGCATCTATTCCATTATGTATAGTGAAAGGTTTGAGAACCGCGCAACGGTTAAAGCCGGTGCGCTGGTAAAAGCAGGAGCCATCGGTAAGGTGATACAGACCATTGGACTGGGGCCGCACCGGATGACACCAAAATCTCGCCCCGAATGGTTCTTCGATAAAAAAAGGTATGGGGGTATTATCACAGATATTGGCTCGCATCAATTTGACCAGTACCTTTTTTTTACAGGCACTACCAAAGCAAATGTTGTGGCCTCCCAGATTGGCAACACCAATCACCCGCAGTATCCGAAGTTTGAAGATTTTGGTGATGTGATGCTGAGTGGCAATGGGGGTATGGGATATATTCGTGTAGATTGGTTTACACCAGATGGATTGGCATCATGGGGAGATGGACGACTTACTATCCTAGGCACCGACGGATTTATTGAAATACGTAAAAATATTGATATTGTTTCCGCACATACAGGCGGAAACCATCTGTACCTGGTGGATCAGAAAGAGACACGTTATATAGACTGCAGCAAAGAACCCCTGCCGTTTGGTCAATTGTTTGTTGATGATGTGGTTAACCGAACAGAAACGGCCATGCCACAGGAGCATTGTCTTCTAGCAACCGAACTGGCATTGAAGGCACAGAAATTTGCAAAAATAGTTAGTCTCACGAAATAATAAAACTTGACTGTAGAGATTTTCTAATAGAATAAATTGATAATGGCAAGTATTATTACTTTTAAAAAGTTAGCCCTCTCTTTTCCTAATTCGGATGAACATCCGCATTTTCATCTGCAATCTGTCAGGGTTAAAAAAAAATATATTCGCAAAGCTTTGGCAGAAAGGGAACAGGTCTAAAAACTTTCTTTGATTAATTAATCTGCTTTCTGCGCCTATGATACAGTTGTATTCCTTCCAGTTCCCAAGGGATGGGGTAAGCAGGGAGCCACTTTCGTGAATTTTAAAAAAGTGAGGAAAGCTATACATAGAGATGCGTTGACTACTGCTTACAACGATGTTGTTTCAAAATTAACGGTTAAAATTAAAAAGAAGTAGTGCCGTTTTTAAAAAATACGACCATAGATCTAGCTTTAACAGAAAAACATTCTAATCGTATGAAAGATTCAGACATTGAAGAGTTATTAAAAGATGATAAAGGCTATAACCTGAACCTCAGCCACGTGTTAGAGTTTTTAATGGCACGTACCATTGCCAATTCCTTTTTTTATCCTGAGAAATTTTAAGGCGACAGATAGAACTCGAGCAACTGATCAAAAATGGCTCTGTTGAAAAGGAGAAAGTAACACAGGAATTTACCGAATTATGTAGGCAGCTATCAGACAATGCCACCACTGAGAAAAATAATGTGATCAGTGAATTATTTTTCTTAAACAAGGAGGCATGAGAAATAACTCTGTGGTTTTAATATATGGAAGCGATTAACTTACCTGTTGAAAAAATAACCATCGTCATACAGGTTACGATACCGGCTATTAAATATTTAGGGGGACAGAAATTTTATAATGGCTTTGTTTCACAAAAAGAAGCGGGTGATACAATAGAAATGACTTTTATCACCGAATCACTGGAAGGTTTTGCGAAGTGGTTTATGTTTTTTGGAGAGCAGGCCGATATTATTTCCCAAAAAAAAATAAACGCCATCATCAAAAAGAACTTGGAGGCCCTTTCAAAAAAAAATAAAATAAATTGTATACAGTTGACATAAGGCTATCATTATTCCGGAATTTTTTTGTTGTATAAAACAAAAAAGAAACCTTATGTCACAGATCAAACAATTTCAAAAAGAATTTGAAAAGGAAGCAATTACCACCCGTACTATGCTTTCGGTAGTGTCTAACGACAAGTACGATTGGCAGCCACATCCAAAAAGTATGACCATCAAGCAATTGACCAATCATATTGCCGAGTTACCTCTTTGGATAGGAATGGCGCTGATTACCAGCGGACTGGATTTTGCTGATAACCCGTACACGCCCACATCCATTAATGACACCAAAAGCCTGGGAGCTTATTTTCATAAAAACCTTATCAAAGGCAGGGAAGCTTTAGCCGCAGGAAACGAGGAAACATTAAGTGAATTATGGACCCTCCAAAATGGCGAAGAAGTATACAGCAAAGAACCCAAAAGTGATATAATAAGGATGACTTTAAACCAGATTACACATCACCTTGCACAGCTGGGTGTTTTCCTTCGGTTACTGAATGTTCCTATTGCGGCGAGCTATGGACCAAGTGCAGATAATATGAGTTTTTAATCATTGTCTCTCCGTAGTAATTTTCTACTGCAAGAAGAAAAACACTACGGAGAAATTTTACCGGTTACTAATACACCAATTACGGATATATATTTTATGAGAAATGCCACTTCACCCGGTATGATTTTAGTTTTCAAAACAATTGTTACAACCTCTGCAAAAATTAATATCCTCAAACCGCATCTTGACGGATTATTACCATCTGCACGCTGCAATTTTGATCTTATGGATTGTGATAATATTATAAGGGTTGACAGTTCGGATGATCTGTCAACCCTAATCATCAGTACCCTAAATAAATTCG
>JAYSXR010000125.1:0-4773 GCA_043717145.1 Chitinophagaceae bacterium
TAAAGTGGAGTAATTATGGAAAAGAGTTTTGGTTTACATTTTCACCTCAAAAAATGTATCAATAATGAGAATGAATTTCCCATTTACATGCGAATAACCATTAATGGAGATTATCGGGAAATAAGTGTAAAAAGGAAATGTAAGCCAGCAAAATGGAATGTTGGTGCTGGCAGAGTTGATAGCAAAACAGAGTTTGCCAGGTCTATCAATTCTTATCTGGATGTATTGCAACGAAAGGTATATGATGCACGTATAAGCCTGCTTGAAAATGATCACCTGGTTACTGCAGAAAACATCAAAATCCATCTGCTGGGTAGGGAAATAAGCAAGAATAAATACATGGTGATGGAAATTTTTAAGCACCACAATGAGCAGATGGCGGAGCTTGTTGGAAGTGAATACGCACCGGGCACTCTTGAACGCTATACCACATCCTATAATCATACGAGGTCTTTTCTAGAATATAAGTATAAGGTTTCGGATATGGATATTAATAAGCTCGATTTTGAATTTATCTCGGATTATGAGTTTTGGCTAAAAAGTGTACGCAAGTGTGAGCACAATACCACTATGAAATACCTGAGCAATTTTCGCAAAATCGTCAATCGTTGTTTACTTCATGGCTGGTTACAAAAAAATCCATTTATGGGCTTTAAAATGTCCAAAAGAGAGGTTGAAAGAACTGCATTGACAGAATTAGAACTACAGGCCCTATCTGCTAAGAAATTTGCGGTTGAAAGGCTTGGGTTGGTGAGGGATATTTTTTTATTTAGCTGTTATTCTGGATTGGCTTATGCAGATGTGAAAAAATTAAGGCGGTGCGAAATTATTATTGGAATTGACGGGGAAAAATGGCTTATCAGCAAACGGCAAAAAACGGACATTACGGCGAGAATACCTGTATTACCCCAGGCTTTACGTATTGTTGATAGTTATGAAAACGACCCTCAATGTATTTTGAAAGACAGGGCATTACCTGTTTTAAGTAATCAAAAAATGAATGCATATTTGAAAGAAATAGCAGATATGTGCGGTATCAATAAAAATCTTACCTATCATATTGCCCGGCACACTTTTGCCACCACTGTTACTTTAAGCAATGGCGTACCAATTGAAACTGTTTCCAAAATGCTCGGACACCGAAATTTAAAGACAACCCAGCACTATGCTAAAATTCTGGATACAAAGATCAGCGCGGATATGAAACAGTTACGAAATAAGTTGAGTAATGAAATAAGTGCAATATATTAAGTCGCTAAACCGGAATGAGTTGATCTTTGCGATCGGATTTTACAACCAAGTTTTTAAAATAAAAATTCTACACGGATTTTAATTCTAGGAAATCAGCTATTGCTTTAAATGCCACAAGTACATTGGATGTATTCTTCCATATTGATGATTAGACGAAAAGTAAACTGCCGTCAGTTAAGCAATGTACCATGAGGTAGTGTCAAGGCAATTAGATTTTGAAGTGTGGGTGGGAAATCCACCAATTTCGTACCCATAATACCATTTGTAGGTGAACCCTTATAAAAAATCTATTTCATGTTTGTTAGATTGATATAACTATATGAATTTTAATACTTATTGGGGATTATTTTGATCTGGTGAAGAGGGATCATTGAAAAATGGAGATGATAGGTCAATGTGCACTGGGGAATGGCGACCAATTGGCTTAGATTTTCCAATTAGGATGAGCAATACGTTATTATTAAAAAAACGAAACCGGTATTGTGCAAAAAGATACCTTAATATAAAAAACGAAATAGTTATGAATTATAATTCCTTGGTAATTGCTTTATTGATTTCACTCAGTATGTCTTGCAACAATGATAAAAAGCAGTTGGAGGTTTCTAATAAGCCCAGTTATAAGAAGGCAAATGATGACAGTTTGCCATTGCCTTATGAAACTAAATCTGTCATGAATTTTTGTAAGGTACTAGGGTGGCCATCAGGGAAAAAACCAATTGCTCCCGAGGGATTTCTGGTTATGCCTTTTGCAACGGGGTTTATTAATCCAAGAAATATATATGTTGCCGAAAATGGTAATGTATTCGTGGCAGAATCCAATACAGAGGTAACGGGCCTTAAAAAAATTGGGGCTTTTATCGTTGGAGCTACTAAATCGCAAAGACTTGGAAAAAGTGCCAATAGGATAACCTTATTAAGAGATACCAATCATGATGGATTACCAGACCGCCGAACTATATTCTTAGCCAACCTCGACCAGCCATTTGGCATGCTAATCCTCAATAATTATTTTTATGTGGCTAATACAGATGCTCTATGGAGATATCCTTATAACGATGGAGATACAGTTCTTACCTCGAAGGGAGAACGAATTTTGGAACTGCCCAGAGGGGGGTATAATAATCACTGGACAAGAAACCTGCTGGTTAACAGGGAGAAAACAAAAATTTATATTTCTGTTGGATCAGGAAGTAATGCGGCTGAACATGGTATGATCAATGAGGGCAGACGGGCAAATATTCTTGAAATAAATCCGGACGGAAGTGGGGAAAAAATATATGCAAGTGGGTTACGTAATCCGGTTGGCATGGGTTGGGCACCAGGAACTAATACATTATGGACAAGTGTAAATGAACGGGATGAACTAGGTGATGAACTGGTGCCTGATTATGCTACCAGCGTTAAAGAAGGCGGTTTTTATGGGTGGCCCTATTCGTATTTTGGTCAGCATGAAGATCCCCGTTTGAAAGATTTACAACGGCCTGATTTGGTTAAAAAAGCAATTGTCCCTGATGTGGCCCTTGGATCCCATACCGCTTCTCTTGGCCTTGTTTTTTATGAAAAGAAAATGTTTCCTGAAAAATATTGGGGAGGATTATTCATTGGTCAGCATGGTTCATGGAATCGTTCGGCTTTGTCGGGTTATAAGGTTGTTTTTATTCCTTTTAAAAATGGAAAGCCATCTGGGAAGCCTAAAGATTTCCTGACCGGATTTATTGCTGATCAATCAAAAAAAGAAGTGTATGGAAGACCTGTTACGCTTTCTCTATTGAATAATGGGGGGATGCTGATAGCAGATGATTCCGGTAATACTGTATGGTTAATTATAGCACAGAAATAGCAGGTTCACTATTTTTTAATTTGATCAATATTTTTTTTAAAAATCGTACACTTCACTTAAGGGATATAAGCACACCCGTTCTTTAGAGGAATTACAAGCTGCAAAAACCTATCTTGTTGACTTTTGCGACTATACAGGAAGGTGGGATTAATTTCAGTATGGGTTAAAGGAAATTGAATACGCTACAACTGACAAATACGCCACATCCGACATGCAACATCGAAACGGAAAATTATCTAATACGTAAAAATTGAATAAATTACATTTTCCCCGGATTAATTTCTATATCCACGCAGAAGCTATTGAAGATTAGTTCTTTTGTGATAATCAACCATAAATCTTTAATTTTGAAAATTGTTACCCTTTTCCGGTAATAAAAATTATATTTGCAATGAATATACGTTTCGGTTCTAACAAACTTACCAAGCAATTGGGCACCGCAACGGCGATTAAAACGTCGTTTGGTGTCATGGCTAGGAAAGTATCAGCTAGGCTGGATGATATTCGGGCTGCACCCAATTTGGCAGTAATAATGCAGTTGCCGCAAGCAGGTTGCCATCCATTAAAAGCGGATCGTGCTGGAGAATGGGCAGTCAGCATTTCGGTTAATCACCGAATGATTTTTAAAATCGATCATGATCCGGTTCCAGTTGACGATAACGGATTGATCAATACAATCGTCATTACCGCTATTGTTATAACAGGAACTGAAGATTATCATTAGAGTTAATGTAGTAAACTATATGAGCCAGCATACAAAGGATGAACGTGAATTGCTAAGTAAACCCGGGGAGAGTATCCTTGAGACGCTTGAGCATTTGAAAATGAGCCAAGTTGAACTTGCGGAGCGTATGGGTAAAACTCCGTCTAAGATAAATGATATCATAAGTTCCAAAGAACCTATTACGATGACTACTGCGTTGTTATTGGAAAAAGTATTGAATGTTGATGCACGGTTCTGGATTAACAGGGAGACACTTTACCGCGAAAAACTTGCGAGGATTGAAGAAGAGGAGCAATTAGAAACCTGTATCGATTGGTTAAAATTACAACCTCTTAAACAACTCCATGAATGCGGGTATTTAAAATCATCAAAACCTGACGCAAGCATGGTGAGTGAAATGCTGAGTTTTTATGGAATCGGTTCTTTAAAACAATGGGATCAGGTGTATGTTCAAAAATATGCGTCAGCACAATTTCGAAAAAGCGATGTTCACCAAACAGAACTAGGTTCAATTGCGGCCTGGCTGCGTATTGGCGAAATTGAGCGGCAAAAAATGGCCCTTCCAGAATTTGACAAGGATAATTTTAAATCTGCGTTGATTGAAATCCGACCGCTGGTTCGTAAACATCCCGAAAACTTTGCTGAGCGTCTTCGTGACATTTGTTTTAAAGTTGGTGTTGCAGTTGTTTATACGGCCTGCCTACCAAAAGCTCCTGTCAGTGGAGCAGTAAGATGGGTAGGAGGGAATCCTTTGATACAGCTAACTGATAGGAATAAAACGAATGATCATTTTTGGTTTGCCTTTTTTCATGAGGCCGGCCACATAATGTTACACGGCAAAAAGGAAGTGTTTATTGAATCATTTGAAGGATATGAAGGTGATGAAGAAAAAGAACGCGAAGCCGACGCTTATGCAGCTAATCAACTTTTGCCAGCAACATTTATTAATGATCTTCCT
>JAYSXR010000126.1:0-1616 GCA_043717145.1 Chitinophagaceae bacterium
CAACAACCGGGGAAAGACCTCGTTATTTTTGGCAGTCCCGGACTGGCGCATTCGTTTATGGAGCTTGATTTAAGAATTTGAAAAAAATGGCGCTCCCCGTACGGCTGAAATTACCATGACAGTAGCGCCCAAATATTTTGAGGCTTCCAGCAAAATGCATGGTTAGCTTCGTTATTTTATTGTATTAAGCTGAAATTGTGAAATTATCCCGTTAGTTAAACCAGACTGCATAACCTTTTCTGCGAAGTTCAAGACTCAGTTTTTCTTCTATGCGTAAAGCCTGTTGTCGGGTCATTGGTTTTGCATTGATATGCTCATACAAGCTTGGACGAAGATAGGATCCATATTTGTGCGGAATGTATGCAGAGAGCTTGATTCCTTTTGTATTGCGGAAACCGGTTTTATGCTGTTGAAAACGTTCTGCAGGAGTCTTCGAGGTCATGCCAACATACAGACATTCTAATACACCATTAAATTGCGGATTGGCCGCACGGAACCTGGCGTTTTCAGTAAAAACACGTTTGGAAAGTTCAATGACGTAAACGCTATATGGCATCTGATGGTTTCGATGTTCACTTTCTCAGTTAACAATTTTTATCTCACCCTCATTTGCAATGATCATTTCGGGTTTACCGTGGAATTCTTTGATCAGGCCTGTTGCACAAACTTTTTTGTTGTTGTAAAACAGTTCTGGTTTCTCCTTAAAGTTCGCGCGCTCATTACCGAAGATTACGATGGTGAATGGACTGTTGGGATAAGCTGCGCCTAAGTTCAAAAATGTAGGCTGGCCGTTCGAGTTTTCCAAAAAACGTGTGCCGAATACTTTATCGCAGACGGTTATTTTTTCGCCCGTGTGGTCTTTGGCTTCGAATGCAGTGAAAGTAGCGTCGGGTTTTTGCTGAACAGTTTGTTGCGCCGGTAAAGGTACAGACGTATTGTTCAATACTTTTTCAAGAATAGCGGATAGACGTATTCCAGCTTTTAATAGTTGCCACTCGATGATGGGTGTTGCTTTTTGCACATAGTTTTCATCGATTGTGCTATTAGAAAAGGAGTAAATCTGCGGGAGATAGTTGCGTGATTCGTTGATCCATACACCAACGTTTTCACTTTTGAGATTTGAAATTTGTGTAGCAGATAACTTTTTGTAATTGTTTAAAATCGTTTGCATGTTGATGTGCTCCTTGTTAATGATTCCGCCGTCCCATGCGGAATGAAGATTGGTTGGTTTACCAAGCAATGAAACATTGATCCTGTTGCCGCCCTTGTCGTTTCCAAAGCCATCGTGTAAAGGTTGATGAACATCACCTACGAGATGAATTAAAATCATCAGATCCAGTTTCATATCAGCAGGATTGGAAGACTTTTCCAATTCACCGATCACCGCATTCAACTCTGTGTAAATATTTCCTTTCTGAAATGGATTTAATTTTTCTCCTTTTTCGATATTGATAAAGTGGGTGCCTGTGAGATAAGCATACTGTTTGTTATTGCCTCGCACTTCATCCATCCAAGTGGAAGCATCTTCGATCGTCGTATTCCCGAGATATGCTTTGAGTTTTTCCTGAGCAGGGTTGCTTAATAGCTGGTAAGCAATTTCAATAACTATGTGATGG
>JAYSXR010000127.1:0-46467 GCA_043717145.1 Chitinophagaceae bacterium
TAGAACAAAAACTTAATAATAGACCAGTAAGGAAATTTAATTATCAAACACCTAATCAAGTGCTACAAGGAAAAATTGCACTTATTACTTGAACTTACACTATTTTAATGAAGGGAAAATCTTTAAATGAATTACAATTTATTCAAAGCTTTTTTTTCTGTAAGATATTGTTTCGAAAATCATGCAAATCATTCCCGCAATAGATATAATAGATGGAAAATGTGTACGCTTAATCCAGGGCGATTATGCACAGAAGACGGTTTACAATGAGGATCCCTTAGCTGTAGCCAAAGAATTTGAAGCTGCCGGTTTACTGCGGTTGCACCTTGTAGACCTTGACGGCGCCAGGGTAGGCGCTGTACAAAACTGGAAAGTATTAGAGGCAATCGCAACCCATACTTCTTTGGTGATAGATTTTGGTGGCGGGATCAACAAAGAAGAAGATGTGAACATTGTCTTCAATTCTGGTGCCGCATTGGCTACGATTGGCAGCCTGGCAGTAAAAAATGAGGCCCTGTTTGTGCAATGGCTTAACCGGTTCGGCCCTGATAGATTTTTGTTAGGGGCCGATGTGAAAGATGAAAAAATAACAGTAGGTGGATGGCTTGAAACCACGGATATAGATATATATGGTTTTATTGAAAAATACATGGCATACGGCATAAACCAATTATTCTGTACCGATGTAAGCAAAGATGGTAAGTTAGAAGGGCCATCAACCCTATTGTATCAGCAGATCATTACCAGGTTCCCTGATTTGCATTTTATTGCCAGTGGAGGCGTAAGTTCTGTTGAAGATTTAAATGATTTACAAGAGATAGGCTGTATGGGCGCCATTGTTGGCAAAGCGATTTATGAAAACAGGATATCTCTTGATCAATTAAACAAATTCTAAGCCGTTTCATTGTGTCTTTGCACACAAGAAAAACCACCCAAATGCCAATGGTACAATGAAAAAATATGCTAACAAAAAGAATCATACCCTGTTTGGACATTAAAGACGGACGAACTGTTAAAGGTGTTAATTTTGAAAACATACGCGATGCCGGCGACCCGGTAGAGCTGGGTGCTTTGTATGCACAACAGGGTGCAGATGAATTGGTGTTCCTGGATATTACGGCTACCGTGGAAAAACGTAAAACCTTAAGCCAGCTGGTAAATAAAATATCCCACCGTATCAATATCCCTTTTACAGTTGGCGGCGGAATAAGCAGTGTGGAAGATGTAGGTGTGCTATTGCAAAATGGAGCCGATAAAATATCAGTAAATACCGCTGCATTTAAAAATCCGAAATTGGTAGAAAGTCTTGCCAAAGAATTCGGCAGCCAATGTGTGGTATTGGCCATTGATACCAAGCAGGAAGCAGATGGCGAATGGTATGTGTATTTGAATGGCGGCAGGGTAAAAACCGATGCCCGCTGTATTGACTGGGCGAAACAGGCCATAGAGGCCGGGGCCGGGGAAATATTATTAACATCCATGAACCACGATGGCACCAAACAAGGTTTTGCATTGGATATTACTGCAACTTTGGCATCGCAGTTGCCGGTGCCGGTGATTGCTTCGGGTGGTGGTGGTACCATGCAGCATTTTGTAGATGTATTTACCAATGGAAAAGCGGATGCAGCTTTGGCGGCAAGCATCTTTCATTTTAAAGAAATAGGGATACCGGAATTGAAAACATATTTGAATGAGCATGGGATAGTAGTAAGGCAATAAACGTAACTACAAAAACCTTATGACACAAAGAACACAGCGTAACTTTATGCCTTAGCTTCTTCGCCGTTAATCCAATTTAAGCTGCGTTACATTACAAAAGTACCAGTGAGTGACACAACCACAGTTGAATAAAGAACCGAAAGCCGGAAACATGAAAATAGATTTTGCAAAATACACAGATGGGTTGGTGCCTGCTATTATCCAGGACTTTAGTACAAACAAAGTATTGATGCTCGGTTTTATGAATGAGGAAGCACTTCATCAAACCGAAAAAACCGGTAAAGTCACTTTTTACAGCCGCAGTAAAAAAAGGTTATGGACAAAAGGGGAAGAGAGTGGTAATTTCATGGAACTGAAAAGCATGGCCGTAGATTGTGACCACGACACCTTATTGGTTAAGGTGAATCCAACGGGGCCTGTTTGTCATACCGGGGCCGATACCTGCTGGGCCGAGAAAAACCAAAATGATAATTTTCTCTTATACCTCGAAGAAATTATCCGGTTACGCAAACAGGTATCGCCCGATGGGTCTTATGTGGCTAAACTATTCTCAAAAGGCATTAACAAAATAGCCCAGAAAGTGGGCGAAGAGGCCGTGGAAATGGTTATTGAAGCAAAAGACAATAATGACGAACTTTTTTTGAACGAATCGGCAGATCTTTTGTTCCATTATTTGCTTTTGCTTAACGCCAAAGGCCATAACTTGCAAAGTGTTGTAGATATATTGCAAAAACGTCATTCAAAATAAATATGAAAAAATTATTCATCATTTTACTTATGCCGCTCCTGGGCCTGGCACAACCTACAAACGGGTTTGTGATCAAGGGAAATATCAGCGGTATTAAAGACAATACTGAAGTTATTTTAATGAGTGGTAATGATGGTAAAACCATTACCAGCGACAAGGCAGTGAAGGGAGTATTTACCCTTACCGGTAAACTGAACGAACCTGATGTTTTTCTGATACGTGTTGCGGGAACGAATGAGTTGATAGACTTATATATGCATAATGATGCCGTTACCGTATCGGGCAGTTTAGCTGACATGAAAAATATAAAAGTAAAGGGCTCCTCTTTACAGGATGATTTTATGATGTATAAGGAAAGGGTTAACCCTTTCATTGACAAAGTGAAAATGTATGCAGCCATTATCAACCCTGAAAAAAATATGAAGAAAAGGGATTCCTTGATTGGTGAATACACTATTTATCAGGCAAGAGCAGTGGAAGCCGCCGGTAAGTTTTTTCAGGAGAAAAAAGCATCCCCGGTTAGTTCTTTTGTATTATTTAGGGTAGCTCCGCTATTGAGAGGGATTGATGATATAGCTGCACGGTATGACCTGTTGCAGCCTGCTGCTAAAACCGGCTCTTTTGCCAGGCTGATTGAAAAAAACATTGCTGATTCAAGAGTAGGTGGTGTTGGAACACAAGCCCTTGAATTTACACAAAAAGATGTGGATGGGAAACCGGTATCACTTTCCTCCTTTCGCGGTAAATATGTACTGGTTGATTTCTGGGCAAGCTGGTGCAGGCCCTGCAGGGCAGAGAACCCAAATGTAGTTAGTGCTTATCAAACATATAAAAATAAAAACTTTACCGTATTGGGCGTATCACTCGACCAGTCCAAACCTAGCTGGGTAGAAGCCATTAAAGCAGATGGCCTGGCATGGACACATGTAAGCGACCTGCAATACTGGAACAATGCCGTGGCCCAGCTCTACCATATTGGCAGCATCCCCGCTAACATGTTAATTGATCCCACAGGTAAAATTATTGCCAAAGATCTGCGTGGAGAAGATTTGAACAGGAAACTGAAAGAATTGTTGAAATAATTATTATTGACAGGGGTATATGCTCCTACACGCTCAACCAGGCATGTTTATTTTTTAAAAATATTCATATAACTTTCCTCATCAAATCCAACAATAATTACGGTATCCCCTTTTTCAATCAATGGCCGTTTAATAGCGCTGGTATTTTCTGCCAGTAGTTTGATAGCGGCTTTTTCATTGGTAATGGAGGACTGTATTTTAGTATCTAATTGTCGCCAGGTGTACCCTTTTTTATTCAGCAGGGTTTCCCAACCAACCTGTTCGCTCCAGCTTTTTAGCCTGGCGGAAGAAATGCCTTTCTTTTTATAGTCGTGGAATTCGTAAACGACCGCATGCTGTTTTAGCCAACTAATTGCCTTCTTAAACGTATCGCAGTTGGGTATCCCGTAAATGATATACATAATTGACCGATTGTATCTGTAAAAATAACCATAGAACTATATTTACAAACAATATTTGGAGCTTATGTGCTTACTTTGTGATAAGCAATTGTACATGTCTAAATTTTTTTTATTTGTTTTTATTTTAGTCATCCAATCTCCGCTTCAGGCCCAGGTAAATAATAAACCCAAAGTACTGATGGGCAGTGTAATAGGCAATATACTGGACAGTAAATCCGGTAAGCCATTGCCACTGGCGAGCATCCGTTTGGCCAGTCGGGGTGATTCCACTAAAACGTATTCTATTGTATCTGATAAAAATGGCTCATTTGATTTCGAGAAAATCGGTTTTGGTTATTACCGGTTAACGATTGATGTGATCGGTTTTGCCAAAACGAGTATTGACAGTATTCACCTGTATATTGACCGGTTTGATATTAATATCGGCGACGTTAAGTTAAATGAAACGGCTTCCTCATTGAATGATGTGATTGTATATGCAGAAAAGCCTTTAATTGAAAACAAGGATGGCAAAGTAATTTATAATGTTGCCGAAAGCCCGCTCAGCAATGGCAGCAATGCATCTGACATGCTGAAGAACCTGCCATTGATGAATGCCAATCCGGATGGCACACTCCTGTTACGCGGTAAAGAGCCTTTAATATTAATGGATGAGAAGCCGGTAAACCTAACCGGCCTGCAATTATCCGACCTGCTGGAAAGCCTTCCTGCCAACGTGGTGGAAAAAGTAGAGATCATGACAACCCCACCCCCAGAATACGCCACCTATCCGGGGGGCGTGATCAATATCATTACCAAAAAAGGAAGGGTAGGCTTCTATGAAAGAATCAGTGTAAGTGGCGGAACAAAGGGAGAAGCGGCCGTTTCAGGTAGTTTTAATTACCGAAGCAGTAAGTTAAACATCAGTTCGAGCTTGGGTACCGGAACGGGTGAATCGAGAGGTAACTCTTATTCACACCGGCAAAATATGTATGCCGATTCTGTTAACTACTTTTATTCAGAAGCATCTTTTCGCAACCGGAGCCAGCATCCCAATGCAAGGCTTCAAACAGATTATGAATTCAATAAAAGAAACTCGGCGAGTTTTGTTTACCAGGGTAACCTTAATCTTTTTGAGAACAGTAGTCATACCCTTTACACAAACCGCGACAGTTTAAGAAACGTGTACCGGGCAAGCTCAAGGTCTAATCAATATGAAGGAAACGGGTATAGCCATAGTTTTTCTGCCTCATACCAATGGAAGGGAAAGAACCCTGTAGAAAAATTACAGATTTACAGTGGCTTAAGTTTTAGCAAGAATAATAATGACAGGGATTTTTACCAACAGTTCCTGCAATCTAATTTTCTGCCCACAGGGCTTGATTCTACGCAAATTCAACTTACCGATAATTTTGTCCATTCTTTTTATTTCAATACCAATTATAATAAGCCATTGAATGATACCGGAACGATTTATTTAACAACCGGCACTTCTTTTTCAAGTAATACTTACCACAATATTTTGAGTACGAGTTTTCTGAGAAAAATTGACCGCGTATTTATTGGTAATGATTTGTTGAGTAATAATTTTTATTTTCATCAGGCTATTTTCACGGCAAGGGCGGCCATTGTGGTGGGATTGCCCTTTCAATGGAGGCTGATAGCGGGTGCACAGACTGAATATACCATGTCGGATTTCCAATTCATCAAAGGCAATGCACCTGATGCCAATAATGCTTACTGGCGTTTATTACCCAATATTACCTTACGTAAAGAATTTAGCAGGGAATTGAATGTTTCATGGGTTTTCAGAGAAACCATTCGGCGGCCAGGCATTACAGAACTCAATCCCAGCATAGATTACAGCGATCCTTATAATATCCGTTTCGGTAATCCTTATATCCAGCCGGCGCTAACGGATAATTATGATTTTAATATCAGTTATGTTCAAAAGAAATTCAATGTGAATGCCAATCTCGGGTATAACCGGGTAAAGAATGTATTCAGCTCAATACGCACATTGGTGGACAGCGGTAAAACTCAGATCACCTACCAAAATATCTCCGACCAGCAAGAACTTCAAAGCAGTATATGGGCAGGCATTACCGTTACCCGGAAATTTAAAGTAAATATTAGTGCGGGATACAATTATAATATTTACAGTGAGAAAGTAAAACTACTATACCGGTATATTAACGGTGGAACTTTTTATACTACTTTCAATTATAGCTATGCACCTGATAACCTAACGGTGATAGAAGCCAATAACCGTTATACCAGTTACGCTAATCCGCAAGGTCGTGGCAGGAGCAATATTAATATGAGTATCAGTGTGCAGCGGAAATTCCTGAATAAGCGTTTGCAGATTGGTTTATCTGCGATTGACCCGTTTGGCTTGCAGCAATATAATGGGGTTACGTATGGGCCGAATTTTAATATTGAAAGCCATAGCGAAAGCAATACCCGGAATTTCAGGATATCAGTCAGTTATCAATTAAGTAAAGTGATGGTTAAGAGTAACCTCAATGATAAACAACGGAAGGATGCGTTAGATAAACTGATCAGGAAATAGTTTACTAATCTGTACTTTGTGAAGTAATAACCGCCTGTTTAAAAATCTTCTTGGCCAACCAGCTGTCCTTGACCGGAATCATCCATTTGGTTAAGAATGCTTCTTTATCTGAAACAAGGTTGTTAAAGTAAATGGTATCAGTTGTTATAAAACCGTTTTCCAAAGCATAGGTAAGTTGCGATAAAGGGATGGTCTGTATTTTTTCTTTTACCACAAAAGCTAGGTTCTGCCTGTTAAACATATCCACTTTAAAGAATTCTTCTATTTGTTTTATCAACCGCACTGAACTATCGGTACTGCAACCACTCACGCCGGTAGCTGTTTCATCGGCTATTAAAACAATGAACTGGCCGAATAATAAATTGCCATATCCTTTTACAGGTGTACCATGACTACTCCAGTTTTCAATAAAAGTATTCAGCATATTTTCTATCTGCAAAGCCTCGCTAATAAAGAATAAACGGCTGCTCTGGTATAACCATACTTTGGAAGATGGGTTAAATTCTTCGGGGATGAGGTGTTGGTACTCGAACTGCATACTGCAAATTTACTGATTTTGCTTTGTTCTGGCACAACTTATGAAGAACTGCCTTCCAAATGTTGTTGGCTCTGACGAGCAACAATAGCAGAGGTGGGTATGCCGTGCCAATACCGTGTACATGCTGTGTATATGAAGTGCGTATTAAGCTAGATCTCTATAATATCTCTATAAGGTCTCTGTAACATCTCTATAAGGTCCCTTTAAGTATGACCTTTTTTTCAGGTCCGTCAGTATTTCTTTCAAACAGAAAAAACTTATTTTAGTCACTACCCGTGTATAAATAAAATACGGGTTAAAACGGGTTATGATAAAAAACATTTATACTATTACCAATAGCATCGGCTACATCATACTCGCTGCAATCATTTCGGCCACGTATAAAACCACCACTTCATTTTCTTTTTCGTTCAGCCATTGTTGTCGCCTGACCTACAATAGCCAGCCTAAGCCATACTTGCTGCAATCATCTCTGCTACGTCTAAAACCATCACTTCAGTTTCTTTTTCGCGGTTTTTTACGCCGTCCGACATCATAGTATTACAAAACGGGCAGGCGGAGGCGATAAAAGAGGCACCTGTGGCCAATGCTTCGTCGGTACGTTCAATATTAATTCGCTTATCGCCTGGTTCATCTTCCTTAAACATTTGGGCACCACCGGCCCCACAACATAATCCATTACTGCGGCAACGTTTCATTTCAACCAGTTCTGCATCTAATGCTTCCAGCACTTTCCTGGGTGCTTCATAAATATCATTGGCACGGCCGAGGTAGCAACTATCGTGGTAAGATATTTTTTTGCCTTTGAATGAGCCATCTTCTTTCATTTTGATCCTCCCATCATCTATTAACTGTTGTAAAAAACTGGTATGGTGCGTTACCTCATAATTACCACCAAGTTCTGGATATTCATTTTTTAAAATATTAAAACAGTGGGGGCAGGCAGTAACAATTTTTTTGATTCCGTATCCGTTCAATACCTGAATATTCTGGTAAGCCATCATCTGGAACAGGAATTCGTTGCCGGCCCTTCTGGCAGGGTCGCCGGTACAGGCTTCTTCTTTGCCGAGGATAGCATATTTCACACCCACTTTATCTAATATGCTGGCAAATGCTTTGGTTATTTTTTGGGCGCGCTGATCAAAACTACCGGCGCATCCCACCCAAAATAAAACATCGGGCATTTCGCCGGCTGCCATCATCTCAGCCATCGTATTCACCTTCATACAGAAAAATTTTTACGAAAGTAGTGGAAAATCAGTTAGCGGGGAGAGCCGAATTATGTTGAAATTTGAGTAAGGATTTTTAATGATGCAATTAAAAGGACTACCAAACCATTCAACAGGTAGGGGTATGTTAAGCCTAATCTACTGTTGATTTTGTGTGTCATTAGTTATGAGTTGTGTGATAGTAAATTCGGGTCATCATAGCGTAAATTATTCACTACTCACAATTAGCTGAACAATAGTATTCAAAAATCAAAAGAATCATTTAAACACTTATCGTAATTTCAGTATTACTATGGTTTATATTGTTTTCATGGGATTTTTAGTCAGTTTCCTGGGACAGTTGCCCCTGGGTAATATGAGTTTTACGGCAACACAGATAGGCATACAGGAAGATGTTAAAAAAGCATGGCAATTTGCTTTTGGTGTTGCTATTGTTGAAATGATTTACCTCCGTTTTGCATTAACAGGTATGGATTGGGTAGTAAACCACCGGGTCATATTTGTTGCATTGGGCTGGGTTACAGTAGGTTTATTTTTGGGATTGGGCATTTTGGCATTTATTTCTGCAGGAAAACGGCATGCCGAAAAGAAAGCATTGGTACTTAATAATAAAATTAATCGTTTTATACTCGGCATTACCATGAGTGCGTTGAACCCTGTTCAGATTCCATTTTGGTTTTTGTGGACATCCACCCTTATCCAAACAAAAGTATTGCCAATTGCAAGCATCCCCTTTAATGCGTTCACCATCGGGGCCGGAACAGGAACCCTTACCGGTTTAGCTGTTTATATTCATGGAGGTAACTGGCTGGTCTCAAAAATGAAAACAAGTAATCAAACATTGAATAAAGTAATGGGAGTGATATTTATTGCTACTGCGCTTATTCAATTGTACAGGATGGTATATAGGCCGTGGATTTAAATTCGTAATTGCTAATTTCTGAGTTGTGAGTTGTAAGTTGTGAGTTGTGAGTTGTGAGTATTTTTCGGAACACAATTTAAAAATGAAAGTATAAGTTATCCTTCTCCCTTCATCAGTCCACAATAAAAATTACACATCCATTTTTTGAATATGTCCTGTGGGTATCACTGTTATCACCAACGGTGTACATGAAACCTTTGCTGAGTAAGTGTTTACTGCCATTCTCCAGTTCGGTTTCCATGTCGCCTTCCACACAAAAAATAATATGCCCCTTGCTGCACCAGTGATCGGCTAAATAATTGGGCGAATAGGTAACTAGACGGATACGTACTTCATCCCTGTGTAAAATCCTCCATTCTGCCTGCCCTGTAATACCCGAATGTATCTCAGGTTGTATTGCGGCAAAATCAGTAATAGAAAATGGGAAAGGAGATAGATACATATAATTAGAAAATATTTTTTGAATAACAGGTATCGAAAAAGTAATAGCCACTAACATTCAATATTCCCCTACGCTTCCACCGTCCATTTAGCCCTGTCATCGGGTGAAAATTTCCAGGGCGCGAAATTGTTTTCAATATTGCTGAATGTACTGTTCCATTCCTGCGGGGCATTGCTTTCTTCCATAATCAATGAACGGCGCAATTCCATAATGATATCCAAAGGAGAAATACTAACCGGGCATTCTTCCACACAGGCGTTGCACGTGGTGCACGCACGTAACTCCTCCACACTGATATAATCGTGGAGTAAGGATTTGCCATCATCTACAAACTGTTTATTTTGATTGATGTTCCTGCCTACCGCTTCTATCCTGTCGCGGGTAGCCATCATAATCTTTCTTGGGCTTAATAATTTACCGGTGATATTAGCCGGACAGGCAGCAGTGCAACGCCCGCATTCTGTGCAACTATAGGCATCTAATAAATTTTTCCAGCTAAGGTCAAAAATATCTTTTGCACCAAAATGTGCGGGAGGTGCAGCATCTGTTGGCGCCGTTTCAGGTTGCATGGCATACAACACTTCATTCTGGACGGCCGGCATGTTTTTCATTTTGCCTTTTGGCTCCAGTCGTGCATAATATGTATTTGGGAACGCAAGTATAATATGAAGATGTTTGGAATAAGGCAGGTAATTCAAAAAAACAAATATGCCGGTAATATGCAACCACCAGCAGGTTCTTTCAATGGTTATTAAACTACCCTCGCTTATTCCATTGAATAATGGCGTAAGCATACTTGAAAAAAAGAAACTGTTTGTTTGATGATAATGTTCGTTACCAACTGCCTGCAGTGCCAGGTCCACCGCATTCATGGTCAGGAATAAACTCATCAAAATAATTTCAGTGATAAGGATGTAATTGGCATCAGTACGTGGCCAACCATCCAGGTCCTTATTGATGAAGCGTTTTAGTTTGATGATATTTCTTCTGGAAAGGAAAACAATACATACAACAATTACACCCACTGCCAGAAATTCAAAACTATTGATCAGCCAATTATATAAGCCACCCAATACCGGTAAAAACAACCGGTGTGTACCCAGTAATCCATCCAGTACAATTTCCAATACTTCCAGGTTAATGATGATGAACCCGGCATAAATCACAAAATGTAATACCGCTACCAAAGGATTTCTAAACATCTTTTTCTGGCCCAATGCCAGCAAAAAGAGATTACGCCAGCGTTTGGCAGGTTGGTCGTTCAGGTGCTCTTCTTTTCCCAGGAAAATATTCCTGCGTATTTCACTTGCTTTTTTGGCAAATAACCAGATAGCCACCGCAGATAGGGCCACAAACGCGATTTGCTGTGCATAATGCATAAGTAAAAATTATTCTGCTAAGATAGGTAGTTTTGATTTTTATAAACGGGATTGCCCGTTGCTTTTATTGTTGTTACTTTTGATGACAAACCAAATATATGGCAGCTAAAAATTATATACTCAACACAGAAGGGGCAGTACAAAAACTCCACCGTATGGCATTGGAACTGGCCGAGCATTTAAGCGGCGATACCGCACCGGTTATCATTATCGGTATCAGAAACAGTGGCATGGTGATTGCTGAAAAAGTGGGTGCTTTGTTAAAAGATTATGTAACTAACGGGATAAAGATTATTTCTGTTACCATGGATAAAACACATCCTTCAACAATACAGTTAAGCGAAACAATAGATTTCAATAACCTGCATGTTGTTATTGCAGATGATGTGACCAATAGCGGCAAAACACTTTTGTATGCCTTAAAACCATTGCTTGATTTTCATCCCAAAAGCATACAGACCTTGGTTTTGGTAGAACGTATGCATAAGCTCTTTCCTGTTAAGCCAGACTATGTGGGACTTTCTGTTGCCACTACTTTGCAGGAACACATCCAGGTAGAAGTGCTTGATGGAGAAGTGGTTAGCGCGTATGTGGTTTAATAATGCGGGTTTTGTGTTTATTTTTGAGAGAATCAAGATTAATTGTGAAATAATTTTCGTCTTATGGTTCTAAGGTAAGAAAAACCAAATATCGGAGGTGAAATTAGTAAGTAAGCTGTCCAGTTTGATTTCTCGTTTTTAGTGAGCTGTTCTGATTGTCTCAATTCATATATAGAAAAACAAGCGAATAGCAGTTGTGTTATCAGACAGCCAATCAGCATGGCCATCATATTGTCTGAATTAGTCGCTTTAGCTAAGAGGCTAAAGCAGAAAAATGCAATGGTAAGTGAATAACTAAAAGGAACTATATTACGGTTATTCATGTAAGTAAGTTAATACATATGAATATCAAATAACTTCTAATAGAGTATAATCAGTAATTCATCCACTGATCCTCATTAAAAATGTACCCAATTCCACTCAATCCCTTTTTTTGAAAAGCTAATCGAGGGTGCCGGGAATTTCAAAGAATTCAACAGAAACAGACCTGTTTTCAGTAGTTTACTCTTGGTTTTAATCTTGGTGAGGTCTATATCCGGCGCCAGGTACCATTGTCGTAAACGGGGGATATTTCTCCGGTCGAAAAGGATGTTTCCGCTATTGTCTTTTAACAGGTTTTCTGATCCGCCAAACATGCCATCGGCACCATAACCTACTGCGATGTTTAACCATCCCGGTAATGTAGATTTTTTAAAAAAGGATTTTAAATTGGCGCTCAGCCAATAGGTTTGCCCGTTATAATCTTTCAGCATCCTTTCCAGCGTTCTGCTGCCAAAAAGGTCATCGGCCCGCTGATTGAGTGAGGCACTTTTATAATCATTCCTGTGAAACGAAAATTTAACCTGTACCCTTTGTTCGTTCCAGGCAAACTCCTGGGCAATTAATAATCCACTACCGGCAAGGTTGGCCGTAAGGTCCCCCACGCTAAATCCCCATTGAGAAGAAAAACCGTCTAGTACTTCAATAGTCGTCATATAAACAGTGCCGCTTAATCCGCCGGCTATAATCCTGCCTTTTCTTGATAATCCCGTCCAGCGCCATAATTCCATACTCATTTTCCCTGCCGTATAAGCACTAAAAACATGGCCTACTTTATCCATCTGCAACCAGTCATCATTATCATTAAAAAAATGGAAAGACGATTGAGGATAATTTTTATACCAGGCATTGGATAAAGCAATCAGTGTACCACCATACCCTGCAAGACTGCCAATTGCAGCCAGGTAAATCTTTTTTTTGTTGGAATAAAAAATTGTTGGTGAAATGGATGATTGAGGGCTGCCGGTCACCTGCAAAACAGTTGCCATCATTGTATCCTGTGCGAACAATGAATGGCAGAATAAGACGGCTGTTATGAGCGTTAGTTTCTTCAGTAGGCCAAACATACATCACTAAATGATGAGAGTTAAGACATCAAGGGTTGAAAATGCAAAAAATATTCATAAACTTGTTGTTTAATTGAACATCAGTCAATCAAAATAATACTTATGGACGCTGCCATTCAGGAAAGAATCAATGCCTGGGTTAATGGAAACTACGACCCCGCTACAAAAGATACCATCACTAAATTACAAAAAGATAACCCCGATGAGCTGGCCGACGCCTTTTACCGTAATCTTGAATTTGGTACCGGTGGATTGCGGGGAATTATGGGGGTGGGTACCAATCGCATTAATAAATACACTATCGGCATGGCCACCCAGGGGTTTGCCAATTACCTGAAGAAAACTTATGGTAACGAAGAAATAAAAGTGGCCATTGCGCACGATAGCCGAAACAACAGCCGTTTTTTTGCGGAGACCACCGCAAATGTTTTTGCGGCTAATGGCATCAAAGTGTTTTTGTTTGACGCCTTGCGTCCTACGCCTGAACTGAGTTTTGCCATCAGGCAATTAGGATGTAAAGGAGGCGTAGTTTGCACCGCATCCCACAATCCCAAAGAATATAACGGCTACAAAGCTTATTGGAATGATGGCGGCCAATTGGTACCGCCGCACGATACCAATGTAATCAAAGAAGTAGAAGCCATAACTAATGTAAATGAAGTTAAATGGGATGGCGGCGCTGCCAATATTACCCTTTTGGGTAAAGAAATGGATAATGCTTACTTGGATATGGTAAAAGTATTAAGCGTATATCCTGAAGTAATAGCCAGGCAGCACGATCTGAAGATTGTTTACACACCCATTCATGGAACCGGTATCACACTGGTGCCGGAAGTATTGCAACGTTTTGGTTTTACCAATGTAACGGTTGTAAAAGAGCAGGCAACACCAGATGGTAATTTTCCAACGGTGAATTATCCCAATCCCGAAGAAAGTGAAACCATGAGTATCGGGTTGAAAAAAGCCAAAGAACTGGATGCAGATATTTTATTAGGCACCGACCCGGATGCCGACCGTGTAGGTATTGGTGTAAAAAACCATAAAGGCGAATGGGTTTTAATGAATGGCAATCAAACGGCTGTGCTGGCTTTTACTTATATGATGGAGGCCCGAAAAGCTAAAGGCATCGCACAGCCAAATGATATGGTAATCACCACTATTGTAACCACTGAAATGATTAACCAGGTGGCCAAACAGAATAATGTGACCTGTTATAATGTACTCACCGGTTTTAAATGGATAGCTGAAAAAATTAAGGAATTAGATGGACAAAAAAATTATGTGATAGGGGGAGAAGAAAGTTTTGGTTTGATGATTGGCAACCAGATACGTGATAAAGATGCCGTAAGCGCTGTAGCGTTGATGTGTGAAATGGCAGCGTATGAAAAAAACCAGGGAAAGACTTTGTTCGATAAAATGATAGAACTGTACATCAAATACGGTTTTTATTATGAGAACCTGATTAGCATTACCAAAAAGGGAATGAACGGACAAAAAGAAATCGCTGATATGATGGAAGGGTATCGTAGTAACCCACCAGCAACCATTATCGGTGCTAAAGTAACCACCTTACTGGATTACCAATTACAAAAAGGGACAAACCTGGTTACCGGAGAAAGCTGGGTTATTAACCTGCCCAAAAGTAATGTGCTGCAATTTATTACAGCTGATGGCACTAAAATATCAGCCCGTCCATCCGGAACGGAGCCCAAGATCAAATTCTATTTCAGTGTAAACACCCTATTAGAACGGAAAGAAGATTTTGATGCCACATTTGCCGTGTTGCAAGAGAGGATAAAGGCTATTATTGCTGATATGAATCTTGCATAAGCAGATATTTTTCGTCACAGATTCGCAGATAAATTAATATCAATCAATAAACCTGTGGCGAAAATTTTTAACAGCAGCGGGGTTGTAATAGCTACTTTCTGAATAACTTCTTTCCTTCTTTTTCTTTTTGCACCTTGCTACTTGCGCATTACACTGCTGCTACTTAAGTGTATATTCGCTATGCTATGCGGAAATATGAGGACACATACCAACACAAAGGCCTCCGTAAACAGTTAATTAATGTGTTGAAAGAGAAGGGCATTACCGATGAAAATGTATTGGATGCAATCAATACCATTCCCCGCCATTATTTTCTGGATTCAGCTTTTGATAAAATTGCTTATGAAGACCGGGCTTTTCCCATAGGTGAGGGGCAAACTATTTCTCAGCCCTATACGGTAGCGTATCAATCACAATTATTACAGATTAAAAAATCAGATAAGGTATTAGAGATAGGTACGGGTAGTGTTTATCAAACAACCTTACTGGCCGAAATGGGCACCTGGGTGTACACCATTGAGCGACAAAAAAAATTATACGACCTGCAGCAAAAGGAATTCTATTTTCGCAGAAAATATCCCAATATTAAATTCTTTTTTGGGGATGGATTTGAAGGGCTGCCCACTTATGCTCCTTTCGATAAAATAATCATCACGGCCGCCGCTCCTTTTATACCACCCAAACTGATTCAGCAAATGAAAGTAGGTGCACTGATGATTATACCCGTTGATGAAGGCGATCAACAACGCATGCTCCGTTTAACCAAACTCGAAGATGGTTCTGTAAAAGAAGAAGCTTTTGAACAGTTTTCTTTTGTGCCTATGTTAACAGGGAAGAACAGATAAATACCAGGACATGGAAGTTTGATGTACGTATTTAGCAATTCAAGATCCAATAAGAAAGCCGCTCAATTTTGATTGGGCGGCTTTCTTTAGTACTAATTTAATTTTTAATGATTACTGCTGCATCATATCCTGTCCGCCACTCTGGTCGGATTTGGTATTCTTGCGCTTGAATAAAGTTGCATCAAACTTACCAAAGCGGTAGTTGAAGTTCAGACGCAATACCTGCTGGTCCCTTCTCCTTTCATTGGTTTGCGTAAAGAAAGTACTTTCAGAATAGGATTGGAAAACCTGCGTGCGGAAAACATCGTTCATGCTCAATGTTAAAGAGCCACTCTGTCCATTCTTCCAGGTCCAGTCTTTACGTATGGCAAGGTCAAATCCATAACGTGGCAGGTTATAACCTTGTGATGATGCCTGTGGCCCGCCACCAAACATCATTCCGCCACCACCACCGCCGCGTCCACCACCGCCGCCTGAACTTGGAGGTAATACGCTCTTGGCTTGGTAATCACCGCTAAACTGAATAGATAATCCTTTGGATACTTTAAAAGTACTGTTCATTTTGGCAAACCAGCTTACCAGAGAATTGCTAATACTTAACCGTGTTGAAGCAGGTGTAAGCCCAGGTGTAGTGGCATTGATCTGTGAATAGAAAATGTTTGCATTCAATGTGAGGTCCCACCATTTTGTTACAGGCATTTTATTGGTAAGTTCCAAACCGGTAATATAACTATTATCGGCATTGATATAAGTACTGAAAAGTGCACTGTCTGCAACAGTCAATGCATTCTTATCATAATAAGAGTACCGGGTAATAAGGTCTGTATTGTGCTTGAAAAATAAACTGGCTAAGAAATTGGCACCCCGTGTGTAAGCATCATTATAAGATATTTCAAATGAGTTGGTGAATTCGGGCTTCAATCCGGCATTACCGATATTGATGTTCTGTGGATCAGAATAATCGGGGAACGGCATTAACTGGAAGAAATTCGGGCGGTTCACACGACGAGAATAATTAAATTGGAAATCCTGTTTCTCATCAATCTTATAAGTAATAAAAGCACTCGGGAAAAAACTTAACGGGAAACTTACTTTGAAATTGGCTGAGTCGGCACCTTTTACATTCAATAATGTACCGATGTACCGAGAGCTTTCTGCACGCAGCCCTAACTGGTAACTGAATTTTTTTACTTTGAAAGTATACGTAGCATAAGCTGCATACACCTGGTCGTTGAATTTATATTTATTGCTGATGGATGGTACTAATACATATTGATTCGTATTATAATCATAGCGGTACTGGTCGCTTCCATTACCAAAATCCCTTACGGCAGCCCTGCCACCCGCTTCAAATTTTAAATCTTCGGAAATCGGGTTTTCATAATCGGACTGAATGGTATAAAACTTATTGGTACCTGATCCTATGGTTTGTTGTAAGAAGGCCTGCCCCTTTGTTGTATTATTAGGATTATAGGTTTGTGTATTGATACCTGCATTGTTATTATTGGTACTTGAATTATAATTGAAGTCGGCCGTAATGTCATGGCCATTCTTCGCAAAATTGTGCTTGTAACTAAATTGCGATCCGAAGTTTTTAAAATTGGCCTTACTCATTGTTTTGATATTGTTATAAGAAGTGAATACAGATTTGATGGTTGAATCCACACGCTGGGTCTGGTCATTATCAAAATTTCCTTTTACATAATTACCTGCAATGGAAAAAGTATTTCTGTTATCAACAAACCAATCTAATCCACCCCTAACAAAAGCAAATTGTCCGATATTGGTACCATCACTGGTATTATGCACACTGCTTGGCACCGAGGTGTTAAGGTTATTCCTGTCGGTGATGCCGGTTGAAATTGATTTTCTTTCATTAAGGTTGGCATTTAAACTAAGGTTGATTTTATTCTGGCGGAGGTTAAGATCGCCTCCCAAATTCACTTTGCCGCGTGAATCAATACCGGTTCTGATACCTCCATTGTAACCGCTTTTCTTGTTCTTCTTTAAAACAATATTCAAAATACCCGCATTTCCACCTGATGCATCATATTTGGCTGATGGGTTAGTAATTAATTCTACCTTATCAATAATGTCTGCCGGTATCTGGTCGAGTGTTAATGTAGTGGGGCGGCCATCAATAAAAATTGTAGGCGCTGCATTGCGCAGGGTAACATTTCCGTCTATATCAACATTTAATGAAGGTATGTTCTTCATAATTTCAGTGGCTGTCTGCCCTGTGCTTACTAGATTCTTATCAACATTAAATATTTTCCTGTCAACGCCGAGCTCAAACTGTGGCCTTGAAGATGCCGTAACCGTAACATTTCCCAGGTTGGTGGCATCTTCCTCCAATTTTATATTACCCAGGTCTTTATCAACCATACCCAGCATTTGCTGCATAGCACCACCCGTGTTTCCGCCGCCGGCATTTCCAGTACCGCTTTGTGGCATTTTAATGCCAAAGCTTATCTGTTTTTCGTTTGCTTTATAGCCAAGTGCGCTGATTTTTAATTTGAAATTGCCAAAAACAGGCAGGTTATCAAAACTGAAATCACCGTTCGCTTTCGTAATCAAAGTACTAAAAATCGCCTCCTTCATTTTCTTCATGGCTGTATCAAACTTATTTCCAATGAGCTGAACGGTAACAGCCTCCATTCCTTTATTGGTTTTGCTATCAACTAATTTGCCATAAAAATGGCCGATATTCATATTTTGAGCACCGGCACCGGCACCTCCGGGACGACCGCCGCCGGGAAATTGTGCAATTGCACCGAAACAAAGCAGACTCAGAACAGATAGAGTAAAAATTTTTCTCATGATGATACTTGTTATATAGTATGTAAAGTTGCGATATAAGGCCAGCGCCATGCATTTTGATTACACCAGCGGTAATATGACAAATTTGAATGGGCAAAGGTTGTTCTTCGCAGGCAAGAATTCCTAATTTTCTCGGTGATTAGCAGGAATAAGCGGGTAATTATTGGGCCATGGTGATAAAAATCTGCAATAACCCTATCAGTAATCCCAGTATTCCGCCCATTATCTCTACATAGCGGAATTCTTTAGACATGGTGCCAAGGAGCATCTCTTCCAGGTTATCAGAGGATAACCTCGCTACTTTCCGGGTAACAATTTTTTCCAGATCAAGGTCATTTTCCAGGTTATGCATGTATTGCTGCATAATAACAGGAAATAAGATTTCTAGTTCTGTTATAAACACAGCCTTCAGCTCATTTGTTGTTATATCCCCTATAAACATGCCGATTACCGGCATTTGCTGCGGCAATTTTACCTTTAGAAACTGCTCTATATGGGCTTCTATTTGCGGCATTATCCTTTTTATATTACCAGGAGCAGTGATCTTTTCCGTTAAATCCCTGAAAGAAAGTAGTTCCCCGCTAATGAGTTTCCCAATTTTTTCGGCAAACTGCTGCTGTTTTTTTGGAAAAAACCCCTGTAAAGTGAACCACAATATCTTTTTAGGCTGCCTTGGATGAAAAAGCATTTTTATGGCTATCCGGTTTACAAACCAGCCAATAAATGCAGAGACAAGGGGTAGCAGTATCAATCCATACGTCATGCCATAAAATTTAAAAACCTATAAGATTCTCCTTATAGGTTTTCTTTGGGAGAACGAGGGGTCTCGAACCCCCGGCCTTCAGTGCCACAAACTGACGCTCTAACCAACTGAGCTACGCCCTCCGTTTTGTTGGACGGCAAAAATAGGATAATTCAAGATTACTTGAAACTGAATTTTGGGTTCTTTTTGCCTGCCACCCATCAAAACCTTTGTTAATTGGTATAAACGAATGATAACTAAAAGGCTTTTTCAGTTATTTTTGTTGTCTATCATGCAAAAATTTACGCAATTTATGAAGAGCAGAAAAGGTTTGTTGTTGCTGGCCATTGTTTTATTTGGCGGCCTATTCTTTGCATTTAAAAGTTTCAGTACCGGTGGAACGGATTTACTCATCACGCAAAGACAGAGATTATTATCGGCGGTTGGATCCATATTGGAAGATCTGCATTACAGCCCTAAAAATATAAACGATGCTTTCTCCAAACAGGTATTTAAAAAATACCTGGATGAACTGGATGGCGATAAATCCATGTTTCTCCTCTCTGATATTTCAGGGTTTAAAAAATATGAAACCACACTCGACGATGAAATTCATGGCGCACCCATTGAATTTGTGCCGGCGGTGAGTACCATATATGACCAGCGCATGACAGAAGTGATTGTATTGTATAAAGAAATCCTGGCTACTCCTTTTAGCTTTACCAAAGATGAAACAGGAGAACTTGAGGGCGAAAAAGTAGCTTATGTATCTACTGAAGCAGCGCGTAAAGAAAGATGGAGAAAAAAATTAAAAGGCTACACACTGGAAAGATATGTTGACCTCCAGGATCAACGCGAGAAAAATAAAGGCACAAAAGACTTTGTTGTAAAGACAGATACTGAATTGGAAAAAGATTCAAGGGCAAAGGTATTAAAGATTATGGACGAATCTTTTGAGCGGATCAAAAGAACATTTAAAGAGGATGAACGTTTCAATTCATATGTTAATGTAATCACTAATCAGATGGATCCGCATACGGATTATTTTCCACCGATAGAAAAACGCAGTTTTGATGAAAGGATGAACAATGAATTTTTTGGTATCGGCGCGCAGCTTGTGAAAGATGATTATGGTATCAAGATTGCTTCTGTAATTACCGGTGGTCCTGCCTGGAAATCGGGAGAGATAGTGGTAAATGATGTAATTGTAAAAGTAGCCCAGGGTAAGGAAGAGCCGGTTGATGTAACAGCATACGATACCCAGGATGCAGTAAAATTGATTCGTGGTAACAAAGGAACAGAAGTAAGGCTTACAGTAAAAAAACAGGATGGCTCATTCAAAGTAGTAAGTATGATTCGGGAAAAGGTGGTGCAGGATGAAGCCAAGGCGCGCAGTGCGGTTATCATGGATGGGAAAGATAAAATCGGATATATTTCTCTGCCTGATTTCTACGCAAATTTTGAAGATGCGGAAGGTGCTCATTGTTCTGATGATGTTGCAAAAGAAGTGATCAAACTGAAAGCGGAAAATGTAAAAGGAATTGTGATTGATATCCGAGGCAATGGTGGTGGATCATTATATGAAGTTGTGAAAATGGTGGGCCTGTTTATTAAAAGCGGACCCATTGTACAGGTAAAAGAAAGAAGCGGAAAAGTTGACCAGAGCACCTGGCGGGATAACGATGAATCTGTTTTATACGACGGGCCATTGGCTGTTATGGTAAACGAATTCAGTGCATCTGCCAGCGAAATATTTGCGGGAGCCATACAGGATTACAAACGTGGTGTTATCATTGGCAGCACTTCAACCTATGGAAAAGGAACGGTGCAAAGACAGATACCATTTGGCAACAGGAACGATCAATTCAGTGGCAGAACAGACCTTGGGGCCATGACTTTGACCTTCCAGAAATTTTATCGCGTTAGCGGCGGATCTACCCAATTAAGAGGTGTTGTTCCTGATGTGGTTTTGCCAGATCCATACGAGTATTACAAAGGCCGTGAAAAAGATAACCCTACTGCATTGGCATGGGATGAAATTCCTAAAGTGCCTTACCAGACATGGCAGAATAATTATGGTCTTGATAACATTGTAAGGAAAGAGAATGAAAAAATCAAAAGTAACCCTTCACTAAACCTGTTACAAAGTAACCTGCAATGGCTGGCTAAAAATGCAGAACAGCCAACAAGTTTGAATATTGATAAATTCCGTGGCCGTCAAAAACAGGTGATATCTACGGTTGCCCAGAATAATACTCTTTTGAAAATTAAGGAAGAAATGAATGTGTCGGCCATGGACGCAGACAAGGATAAATTTTACAATAATCCTGATAAGCCCAAGGGTGATCGTTACCAGGCCTGGTTAAAATTGGTAAAAGCAGATATGCACATTGACGAATCAGTTAAAATTGTGGGTGAAATGGTTCACTCGCAAGTACAAACTGTTTTAAAGTAATTTTGAACGGGTTGTACATTTGAAGTGCGGCGGGTGAATTCTTTTGATATAAACAATTGCCTTTGATGGAACTTGAGAAAAAATGGTATGCCCTTTATACCAAGCCCCGATGGGAAAAGAAGATTGACACAGTACTTATCAGGAAGGGTATAGAAAGCTGGTGCCCATTGCAAAAGATTGAACGGCAATGGAGCGACCGCAAAAAAATTATAGAAGACCCGCTTTTTAAATCCTATGTTTTCGTAAGGATAGACACAACAGAACGGTCAAAAGTTTTAATGACAGATGGCGTGCTGAATTTTGTGCACTATCTCGGTAAGCCAGCTGTTATTAAAAATAAAGAGGTAGATATTATTAAAAAGTACCTCGCCGAAAAGGATGCCAGCATTTCTATTATTTCGAAAGAAGGTTTTGCAGAAGAAACAAAAATAATAGTAAACCATGGTGTTTTTATGGGAAATGAAGGAACTGTTATTCGTGGCGGGAAGAAAAAAGTATATGTAAAATTAGAAAGCCTTGGCCAGGTTATGGTAGTAGAATTTCCTGCAGAATATCTTTCTCCGATATAGTTGTGAATTATGAGTGGGGAGTAGTGAAAGTTATTGCTACAATCTATGTTTACGAACGATTCACCACTCATAACTCACCCTTTAATAACAAATTCAAATATCCCAACCCACAACCTGGTTTGACCATTCTTTTCGGTAAGGTGTAGTAATTCGGATATAATTATCTGTATATCCTTCCATCATCCCGTTCTTTTCAAATGCTTCGAATAAAACTTTCCTTGTTTGGCCTGCATGCTGTTGAGTAAAAAACTGCAACTTCATATAAGAAAGGTTGCGGAGTGTTTTATTTCTTTCATTGCGGATATGTATGGGTATAACGGGTTTTATTTCCAAGGCCCTTGTATTATTGCGCTCCGAATAAGTGAATACATGGAGGTAAGAAACATCAAGCGAATGTAAAAAATCGAATGTTTCTGTAAAATGCGAAACTGTTTCGCCGGGAAAACCCACGATCACATCAACCCCAATGGCGCAATGCGGCATCAGTGTTTTGATTAGTTGCACCCTTTCTGCATATAGTTCCCTTTTATACCTTCGCCTCATAAAACCCAGTATTTCATTGCTGCCGCTTTGTAAGGGAATATGAAAATGGGGCATGAACTTATCGCTGTTGGCTACAAATTCTATGATCTCATTGGTTAATAAATTCGGTTCAATAGAGGAAATGCGGTATCGCTCAATACCATTCACTGCATCCAGTGCGCGTACCAAGCCGAAAAAATTCTCATCCTGTTTATTTCCATCGTCACCTTTGCCAAAATCGCCGAGGTTTACACCGGTCAAAACAATTTCTTTTACACCATCGGCTGCCAGTTTTCTCGCATGATTCACAACATTGGCTATTTCATCACTGCGGCTTTTGCCACGGGCCATGGGTATGGTACAGAAAGAACAATTGTAATCGCAACCATCCTGCACTTTTAAAAAAGTACGGGTGCGGTCGTTTTGCGAGAAAGAAGCATTGAAACCGCTGACCTCTTCAATATCGCAACTGCAGATCTTTACCGCATCGCCTTTGGCCAGCTCGCCAATATGCCGTGCTATATTGAATTTTTCTGCCGCACCCAACACCAGGTCAACGCCGGGTATGGAAGCAATTTCTGTGGGCTTCAATTGTGCATAGCAACCGGTGATCACTACAAAACTCTCCGGCGATTTTCTTTGGATACGCCGCACAAGTTGACGGCATTCCTTATCTGCATTATCAGTAACAGAACAGGTATTGATCACATATACATCGGCCAGATCGTCAAATCCCCTTTTTTCAAAGCCCTCATTTTCCAATAAACGGGAAAGAGTAGAGGTTTCTGAAAAGTTCAATTTACAACCAAGGGTATGAAAGGCTACTGTACGTTTTTTATCCATAGAAGCGGCAAAGATATGTACAGTTTGGCGTTTGGGGTTATGGATTACTGCCGGTTAAAATACCCCTCAATACCAAACCCCAAACCGCAAACTGATTATAACGTTTTCTTAAAATCTATAAATCCCTTATCTCCATTTTCAGTTTTACGATTATTAAGGTATGTTTGCCAGTCTTAAAAAACCAAAACCAATGCAGTTTAAGAAGATTAATAATATTGTAGGATGGGCAATTTGCCTGATTGCCTGTACCGTTTACATTTTAACCGCAGAAGCCGGGGGTAGTTTCTGGGATTGCGGCGAATTTGTAAGCAGCTGTTTTAAACTACAGATTCCTCACCCGCCTGGAGCACCTCTGTTTGTGATCCTCGGCCGTATTTTCATTGTATTTTTCGGGGATAATCCAATGGGTGCAGCCAAAGCAGTTAATATCATGAGTGCCCTTGCAAGTGGTTTTACTATTTTATTTCTTTTCTGGACCATTACGCACTTTGCAAGGCGTATAGTAAACGTAAATACAAGTGATGCCCTCAGTACTTCACAAATATGGTCTATTATGGGGGCCGGCGCCGTAGGAGCGCTAGCTTATACTTTCAGTGATTCCTTTTGGTACAGTGCTGTTGAAGGTGAAGTATACGCTATGTCATCTTTCTTTACCGCTATTGTATTCTGGGCAATTCTGAAATGGGAGAACCATGCCAATGAACCGGGTGCCGACCGCTGGATCGTTTTCATCTTTTTTATGATGGGATTATCTATTGGTGTTCACCTGTTGAACCTGTTAACCATACCAGCCATTGTAATGGTGTATTATTTCCGTAGGAGAGAAACATTTAACTATGTATCCCTTCGTAAATGGTTTATCCGCATTGTGGGTGTAGGGGGTATACTTGTCTTTATACTTGCTTTGGTGGGTGCTGCCGGAGAAGCTTCCGATAATGTTCCAATGGACGGAACAATGGGTGGTTTGGTTATCCTCGCTACATTGTTAGGCATCGGCTTATTATTTTTAATAGAACGTGTAAAAAAAGAACAGAAAGCCTATTATGGTGGTACCTATATTTTCTTCCTCATAGGTTGTATGATAACCGGTGTGGTGCAGGTAGGTGCAATACAATACTCTCTAAAATTGGCCGGCACATTTGACCGCTGGTTCGTGAATGGATTTGGTATGCCTTTCTTCTCAGGTTTCGCCATCTTCTTTTTACTGGTGGCTGTCCTAATTTGGTTCGGATTAAAATTTGCCACAAAAAAAGCATGGCCCTACCTTCGTTTAGGACTCTGGAGCCTGGTCTTTATGCTCATAGGTTACAGTACTTACGTTACTACAATGATCCGCAGTAATGCCAACCCTTCGGTGGATATGTATAACGTAGATAATCCCATGAGTTTAGTGGGTTACCTGGGCCGTGAACAATATGGCGACTTCCCTTTATTTTATGGACAAAAATTTACCGCACGACCCGTTGACGTGAAAAGCTCAGGCATGCGTTACGAGAAAGCAAGGGATAAATATATTGAAATAGGACCTGATAGAAAGTATGTATATGCCTCCGATGATAAAATGGTACTTCCACGGGTATGGGATGCCAGTAATGACCAGAACCACGCAGATTATTATGCGTATTATCTGGGGATTAATAAACTGAAAGATGGCACTTACGAAAGGCAGCCTGATCAGGGAGATAACGTGAAATTCTTTTTCGGTTACCAGACTTACTGGATGTACTTCCGATATTTCATGTGGAATTTCTCAGGTAAACAAAATGATAACCAGGGCCTTTTTGCGGGTAATGTGAGGGATGGGAACTGGATCACCGGCATACCTCCGGTAGATAACCTGCTTTATGGCGACCAAAGCGCCATGCCGGATAGCCTGAAGAACAATAAAGCAAATAACAAACTCTTCCTTCTGCCAATGATACTTGGATTGATTGGGTTATTTTATCAATTCAAAAAAAGAGGGGATGACGGAACAGTTAACCTGCTCTTGTTTTTCTTTACCGGCTTTGCTGTTATTTTATACCTGAACCAGGCAGGTTACCAGCCACGTGAACGTGATTATGCCTACGTAGGAAGTTTTTATGCCTTTGCGGTATGGATAGGGTTAGGCGTATTGAAAGTACGGGACTGGTTGGGTCGTAAATTATCGCAGGTAACGGCCGCATCATTGGCCACCATTATTTGTTTGTTGGCCGTACCGGTAATCATGGCACAGCAGGAATGGGATGACCACGACCGCAGCCAGAAGCAATTGCCACGTGACCTTGCCAAAGATTATTTAGAAAGCTGTGCGCCCAATGCGATTCTCTTTACCTATGGTGATAATGATACGTATCCTTTATGGTACGCGCAGGAAGTAGAAGGTATCCGTCCCGATATCCGCGTGATCAATTTTAGTTTATTGGGCATTGATTGGTATATTAATGAGCTGCGTTACAAAGTAAACCAGAGCGATCCGATTGATGTTATCTGGACACCAGAGCAGATTGAAGGAGGCAAGCGTGATTATATTACATATAGCCCGAAAACCAATATTCCGGAAAACAGGTATTATGATCTATACGACATGATGAAAAATTATGTAGGTAGTGATGATCCTGCCAAAATGGAAGACAGGGGTAACGGAGATGGCCTCAATACCTTCCCGGTGAGAAAATTGTCGGTTCCGGTAGACAAAGCAATAGTGATAAAAAATGGAACGGTGAATGCAGCAGACAGTGTGGTAAACGAAATGAAATTCGACATTCCGAAATCTACAATGGTAAAGAACGACCTGGCATTGTTAAACATCATCGCGGCCAATAAATGGAACAGGCCGATATATTTTACCAACGACCGGGCCGAGCTTGGGTTTGACCAGTACCTGCGTAGGGATGGATTGAGTTTCCGCCTGGTGCCGGTTCAGAATAACCGCGTGAATACAGACTGGATGATGGATAAAGTGATGAACAAATTCGACTTTGGTAATGCCAATAAAAAAGGTGTGTATTTTGATGAGGAAAATCGCCGTCACCTAAATACCATACGCACTGCCTATGCCGAACTGGCCATGGATCTTGCCTCGAAGAACCGGAAAGAAGATGCGAAGAAAGTATTGGAGCGTGCGGATAAAATGATAGATCAGACCAATTTCGGATATGGAATGACGAGCCGCGGTAACATGCATAACCGTAATTCATTATTGTTCCTGGAAGCCTGTTATATGGCCGGTGATACCGCGTTGGCTGTTAAAATAGCTGGTGCTATTAAAACCGACCTTCAGCAGCAGATCAGGTATTATAATACCTTGAGCAGCGAAAAGGCTGACCATATGTCTGAAGAAAGGCGCACGGCAGACAGTTACCTGCAGGGAATAGAACAAATGAAGACCATTTATAATCCGCGGATACAGATCCCCGGGAAAGTGATGTTGCAAGCTGATTCAGCTAAAGCACCTAAAGACAGTGGTAAAAAGAAGTAGATAAATAGAATCTGCAGTAAATAAAATAGCCGGGTTGAAAGCCCGGCTATTTTATTTACTTTCATTGAGAAGAAATTGTGTTGATGAGACGGTTACTATCAATGCTTTTACCATATCAGATAAATTCCTTCTTCCGCAACCTTATTACTGCTTCGAGTGTTAGTTTTGTTTCTACGCAGATGGCGTACTTTTTAAGTATTTACTGATATGATCGGTCACCGCTTTATACATTTTGATCCTAATGAGAACAACAAAAGCAAGTTTGAGCAACTGCTCGACCTGTTTATGCAGTTACTTACTTACACCAACGGAGATGCAGCCGAGGCATTGGAATGGCTGAATGAACTGGACCGCCAATACAAATTGACCAACGATGAATACGGTATGGGCAATTTTATTGATGAGCTGAAAGAAAATGGCTACCTGCAGGAAAATCCACAGGATGGTAGTTTTTCTATTACAGGTAAATCAGAGCAAACCATCCGCAAAAAAAGCCTTGAAGAAATATTTGGTAAGCTAAAAAAGACAAAACAAGGCAATCACCAGACATTCAAACCCGGCCAGGGTGATGAAGTAAACCCCGATACTAGGCCCTTCCAGTTTGGGGATATGCTGGAGCAGATTGATTTTACCGAAAGTATCCGGAATGCACAGATCAATCACGGTATAGAAAGCTTTACAATGCAGGAAGACGACCTGCAAATACGGGAGAGCGATTTTAAAACGCAAACCTCAACTGTGCTGATGATCGATATTTCGCATTCGATGATATTGTATGGCGAGGACCGGATTACTCCGGCTAAAAAAGTAGCCATGGCATTAAGCGAACTCATCACCACCAAATACCCGAAAGACACGTTGGATATTGTGGTATTTGGGAATGATGCATGGACGATTGAAGTGAAAGATTTACCTTATTTACAGGTAGGACCCTTTCACACAAATACAGTTGCAGGACTTGAATTAGCCATGGACATCCTTCGCAAGAGAAAGAACTCGAATAAGCAGATTTTCATGATCACTGACGGTAAACCTACCTGCTTGAAGATTGGGAAAAAATATTATAAGAACAGCTTCGGTCTCGACAGAAAAGTGGTAAACCGCTGCATTAACCTTGCCGCACAATGCAAGAAATTAAAAATACCCATTACCACATTTATGATCGCATCCGATCCGTACCTGCAAAAATTTGTGCAGGAATTTACCGAAATGAATAATGGAAAAGCATTCTTTGCATCCTTAGATAAATTAGGAGCGTTTATATTTAAGGATTTTGAAAGCGGGAAGCGGAAGACAGTGTATTAGGATCGGGAAACATGAGTGGTGAATGGTGAGTTGTGAGACGTTAGTATAATATTCATTCACGACTCACAACTCACGTTTCACCATTGGAGATCTATACCATTAATTAACAGCAAGCGTAATAACAATCATGGATATAAAGAAAATAAAAACACTCGGACAATTAAAAAAAAGTGGGTATAAAGCCAGGTCTGTTAAAGAAGAAATCCGGGATAACCTGATCGTAACCATCCGTAATAAGGAAAACCCGTTCACCGGAATATTAGGTTATGAAGATACGGTGATACCCGATACGGAAAGGGCCTTACTAAGCCGACATAATATCCTTTTTTTGGGATTGCGCGGACAGGCCAAGACAAGGATGGCAAGGCAGATGGTTGATTTACTGGATGAGTACATTCCTGTTATTGCCGGAAGTGAGGTGAACGATGATCCGTTAAAACCACTGAGTAAATTTGCCAAGGACCTCATTGCGGAATACGCCGACGATACACCTGTACAATGGCTGCATCGCAGTGAACGGTATGGTGAAAAATTAGCAACGCCGGATGTAAGTGTGGCAGACCTGATTGGCGATATTGATCCTATAAAAGCGGCCAATCTTAAATTGAGTTTCGCGGATGAGAAAGTAATTCACTATGGCATCATCCCCAGAAGTAACCGGGGTATTTTTGTAATTAACGAATTGCCCGACCTGCAGGCAAGGATACAGGTTGCCCTGTTCAATATCTTACAAGAAGGCGATATTCAGATACGTGGATTTAAATTGCGTATGCCATTGGATATTTTATTTGTATTTACCGCCAACCCGGAAGACTATACCAACCGCGGCAGTATCGTTACGCCATTGAAGGATCGTATTGAGAGCCAGATATTAACACACTATCCGAAAGATATTGAAACCTCACTCGCCATAACCGAACAGGAAGCAGATATATTATATGCCCAGAAAGAAAGGGTAATGGTGAGCGACTTAATTAAACGATTGGTAGAGCAGGTAGCATTTGAAGCGAGGAGTAATGAATATGTAGATAAGAAAAGCGGTGTTAGTGCCCGTTTAACCATTGCAGCATACGAAAATGCCATCAGCAGTGCAGAAAGAAGGGCTATCATTCACAACGAAAAACAAACCCAGGTATGGGTAAGTGATTTAGCAGGTATTATTCCGGCGATCACCGGTAAAATTGAACTGGTTTATGAAGGTGAACAGGAAGGTCCTTACCAGGTTGCAGTAAACTTGGTTGATAAATCTATCCGTTCGCAATTCATTCAATATTTCCCTAATCCGGACCAATTAAAAAAGAAAAGGGGCAACGGAAAAAAGTCCCAGGAAGAAAAAGAAATTGAAAATCCTTACAAAGCTATCACACGCTGGTTCGATGGGGGCAATCACCTCGATCTTTTATTGGATATGAAAGATGCTGACAAGATAGCTACGTTGTATAAAGTAGATGGCTTATATGGCTTCGTAAAAAAATATTTCCCCCAAGCGAACGAAAAGGAAAATGCTTTATTGATGGAATTTGTCTTGCACGGCCTTTCTTCTTACTCACTCATTAGTAAAAAAGTGATTGACGGAAAAATCGAATTCAAAGATCTCATGACCAGCATGATGAGTTTGGGAGATATGAACCTGGGTGGAGAAGAAGATGAATTTAATGAAGAAGATTATAAATAAAAATTTGAAAATGTGGTAATTTGAAAATTCGGTAATGCTAACGTCAAGAAGCATTTTATATGCGTCTTACATATCATTTTCAAATTACCACATTTTCAAATTCTCAAATCAGCTCTTTCAATTTTTCAACAACCACATCAATTTCGTCTTTCGTATTGTGTTTACTGAAGGAGAAACGGACGGTAACCTGATTTGGGTTATTGTTGATGGCGCGGATCACGTGTGAGCCCTGGTCGGCACCACTAGTGCAGGCACTGCCGCCACTGGCGCAAATATTATTAATGTCGAGATTAAAAAGGATCATCTCGCTTTTCTCGGTCTTTGGAAAACTGGCACTTAATACGGCATACAAACACCTGCCCAAAGGATCACCATTAAAAGCTACACCTTCGATATTTTTTGTAAGTTGCTCGATCATGTACAACTTCAGCCCGTTGATATAAGCACTGTCTTTTTCATAATTTTCAGTAGCCATCAGTAAGGCTTTGGCAAAACCTACAATGCCGTATAGGTTTTCGGTGCCGGCGCGCATATTTCTTTCCTGGCTGCCACCATATACAAAAGGTTTGATCTTTACATTTTCGTTGATATATAAAATACCAACGCCTTTTGGGCCATGAAATTTATGGCCTGCACCAGTAACAAAATGTACGGGTGTATTTCTGAGATCGAAAGGAAAATGGCCAACGGTCTGAACGGTATCGCTGTGAAAAATAGCATTATACAAATTACATAGTTCACCCACCCCACGGATATCGAGCATATTGCCAATCTCATTATTGGCATGCATTAAAGTTACCAGGCATTTTTCTTCACTTTTTGCTAACAGTTTCTCCAGGTCATCCAGATCAATATGGCCATTGGGTAGGATTTTTACAAAACTTAAAGCCGCTTCACCGGTATGGTATAAATGTTCAACGGTATGGGTAGTGGCATGGTGTTCAATAACTGAAGAAATGATGTGTTTGCAACCAAGGTCGCGAACAGCGGCTGTAATAGCGGTATTGCTGCTTTCGGTACCACCACTGGTAAAAAATATCTCGGCGGGATGTGCATTTAGTGTTTTCGCAACACTTTTACGCGCATTTTCAATTGCCATACGGCATTCCCTGCCATAGCTGTAAATCGAAGAGGGATTACCAAAATGAGTGGTCAGGTAAGGCATCATTGCTTCCAACACCTGCGGGTCGAGTGAAGTAGTAGCAGCGTTGTCGAAATAGATTCTTTGCATAATAAATGCAAAAATAGAGGAAAGTTTGGAGTTTGGTGTTGATTAGGACTGCTAGCCCCAAAGGCCAAACCCTTACATCGCTTCGCGGATATCCTTCATCAATTTTTGTGCAATATTGGCGGCGGTGGTTTCGAAATTACTTTCGGCATAAATACGGATAATGGGTTCGGTATTACTAGTTCGTAAGTGTACCCAATCGTTCTCGAATTCTATTTTCAATCCGTCTTCGGTATTGATCTTATTCTTTTTGTATTTTTTCTTGATATGGTCAAAAATCTTTTTCAGGTCAAATCCCGGTGTCAGCTCTATTTTATTTTTGCTCATGAAATAATCTGGGTAAGTGCTGCGTAATTGCTTGACTGATTTTTTTTCTTTGGCAAGATGGGTAAGAAACAAGGCAATACCAATCAATGCATCTCTGCCATAATGCAGGTCGGGAACAATAATGCCGCCATTTCCTTCGCCACCAATCACGGCATTAACCTCTTTCATTTTGTTTACCACGTTTACTTCACCCACGGCACTTGGGGTATATTCACCACCATGCCTTACCGTAATATCTTTTAATGCCCGGGTTGATGACATATTACTTACCGTATTTCCTTTCCTGTGTTGCAATATATAATCAGCTACTGCTACCAATGTATATTCTTCGCCAAATAAACTGCCATCCTCACAAACAAAACAAAGCCTGTCAACATCGGGGTCTACGGCAATACCCAGATCTGCTTTTTGCCTGTTTACTTCTGTGCATAATTCATGAAGGTTTTCAGGTAAAGGTTCGGGGTTATGGGCAAATTTTCCATTCACTTCTCCATTCAATACTGTAATATCTTTTACACCCAATGCTTTTAATAAAAGCGGAACAGCAATGGCACCGGTACTGTTAATGGCATCCAGAACAATTTTGAACTTAGCCTTTTTAATTGCAGCAATATCTACCAATGGATAGTTCAGTACGGTATCAATATGTTTTTGTAGTAACGTGTCATTAGTAGTATACGAACCTAACTGGTCAATAGATGCGAATACAAAATCTTCTTTCGCAGCAATATCCAACACTTTAGCACCTACTTCGCCGCTAATAAATTCGCCGCTACTATTTAATAATTTTAATGCGTTCCATTCCTTAGGGTTATGGCTGGCAGTTAAAATAATGCCGCCTGCCGCTTTTTCAAATACTACCGCCATTTCAACTGTAGGGGTAGTACTAAGTCCAAGATCAATCACATCAAATCCTAATGCGTTTAAGGTACTTAAAACAAGGCGTTGTACCATTTCGCCGCTTATCCTTCCATCGCGTCCTATAATGATTTTTTTATTGGGCGATTCGCCTGCCAGCCAGGTACCGAACGCCGCAGTAAACCGCACTACATCAAGTGGGCTCAATGTTTCACCCGGCCTCCCGCCAATGGTGCCACGGATACCTGAAATACTTTTAATCAATGCCATGAAACTGTGTTTAAGTGCCTGCAAACATAATAGAAATTTTTTGTTTGTCCTTCGGCCGTATTTTTGCAATTAATAAAGAATTGTTATGTCGGATAAAGCGTGGTATAAAGATTGGTTCAATTCTCATTATTACCACCTGTTGTACCAGCATAGGGATGAAGAAGAAGCCCTGCAGTTTATCAATACCCTTATTAAATACCTCGAACCACCTAAGAGCAGTACCATGGTAGATGTGGCCTGCGGTAAAGGGAGACATAGTAAAGCCCTGGCTGATATGGGCTTTAATGTAACCGGCATTGATCTTTCCACTGCCTCTATTGGCGAGGCCCTGGAAAATGAAGGTGAAAACCTGCATTTTTACCAGCACGATATGCGCCTTCCGTTCTGGATTAACTATTTCAAATACGCATTTAATTTCTTTACCAGTTTTGGTTATTTCAAAACAAGAAGAGAACATGATAATGCCATCCGCACCATTGCACAAAGCCTGGTGCCCGGAGGTATTTTTGTGATTGATTACCTAAATGTTCATTACTCTGAAGACAGGCTGGAAAAATCATTCAAAACTACGCTTGAAGGTGTCACTTTTCATATTACCAAATGGCAGGATGAAGAACATTTCTTTAAACAGATACAGGTAACCGATGCATCAAATAAAACACCGAAACATTTGTACACAGAACGGGTAGCTAAATTTTCGTTGGGCGATTTTACAGATATGCTGGCTTTCCAGGATATGCAGGTACAGGAAGTATTTGGCGATTACCAATTAGGTAGGTATGATATCAAAAAATCACCCAGGATGATTATTATTGCCCAAAAAAAATAAAATAAACGATGCCTTTGTAATCCAGCCTGTAAATAAATTTTCGAAAAACCCGAGGAAGGAAGAATTATTTTTTCGGATAACAAAACATTTTCGGTTGCGATGGTTTCATGAAAAGTGAATCCCTCGCTTTTTGTTTCTCTAAGAATTCATCAAATTTGTTTCTTGGTAACTTATAAAACCTTGATCTGGTTGTATTGGTCTCTTCAATAGTTCTTGCTAGAGAAAGGCTGGCAGCATTGCTGCTGTCTGGTACCAGCATCGGCATATTATCAATCCTGGATTCGTATATGTCAAATCCCTTATTATTATTACCGTGATATGCCGGTGGTAAAGATTTTTGAGTAATGACATTAGGCATGCCGTTATAAGGTAACTGGTTTTTATTCAGGTAATCTCTAAGCTTCAGGGTATTGGTGTCTTGTAAAATAGCAGAAGATACTATGGGCGTAGTCGCTGTTTCACTTTTAACTTGCGAAAATGTAGTAGAAACTATGCCAGCTATTAATAAAAATGAAAACAGAATTCTCATAGTCTAAATATAGCACAAATCCCCAATTAAGGCGAATAATCAAACTGTTTTTGGTTAAAACTAACGGGCCTGCAAAACTGATAAAGCTTTTACAACCTTTATCTTTACTGCGTATGCTAATAATATTATTATCGCTTACTTTCTTGAAAAAATGCTGGGGCTGGCTTGACCATTGTGATACCTGGCTGTTTCTCAAGATCAATACGGTATGGACCCATCCGTTTCTTGACAGTATTTTTCCCTGGTGGCGGGAAGCCAATGCTTGGGTACCCTTTTACCTGTTTCTGATCATTTTTGGAATGATTAATTTTAAAAAGAAAGTGTTGTATTGGCTATTGTTTACCGCCATCACCTTAGCACTTTCCGACCAGTTGAGCAGTAACTTAATCAAGAACTGGGTGCAGCGGCCAAGGCCTTGTAGGGATGAATTTTTGGCAGACAAAGTTCGCCTGCTGCTCAACAATTGTTCGGGTGGATTTAGTTTCACTTCTTCACATGCCACCAATCATTTTGCTTTTGCTTTTTTTATATTTATCACATTACAACCCTTTTTTAAAAAATGGACTTATCTGTTTTTTGTATGGGCGGCTACCATTTGTTATGGGCAGGTATATGTAGGGGTTCATTACCCTTTAGACGTTGTATGCGGAGCGATACTTGGATGCGGTATCGGTTATCTGACAGGTACTTTCTTTACTTACAAAATAGGGGCACTTACTTTAGAGCCATAAGTTTATCCCATGCACATTCTCCCTTACTTTGCGCAGCAGAGAGGAGAGGGGGTGAGTCAAAAACTATAATTTTTACAGCATGATCAGTACCCGAAATTTTTCTATCGTTTTAATACTATGCGCCATTACCTCTCTGTTAGGTATGATCATGATACCGCTGATGGATATAGATGCATCGCAATATGCATCTATTAGCCGGGAAATGCTGGAGAATAAAAGTTATTTGCAGGTGTTTGATTTGGGATATGATTACCTGGATAAACCGCCCATGCTGTTCTGGCTTTCTGCCATAAGTATGAAAATATTAGGTGTACACGATTGGGCGTACCGGCTTCCATCTTTTCTGTTTGCTGTTTTAGCAGTTTATGCAACTTACCGGTTAGCATTATTATTTTACCGCAAAGAGATTGCGCAATTAAGTGCTATGATACTAGCCTCCTCCCAGGCATTATTTTTAATTACACATGATGTGCGTTGTGATACTATGCTGATGGGATGGGTAGCTTTCAGCCTTTGGCAAATGGCAGCCTGGTACCAAACCAATCGGTGGAATCATTTTCTGCTCGCTTTTATAGGGATTGCAGGAGGTATGATGACCAAAGGCCCTATTGCTTTAATGGTACCGGCATTTGCATTGGTACCACATTTTGTGTTACGGCGCGAATGGAAACAACTGTTCCGTTGGGAATACCTGTTGGGGGTATTAATTATTGCTATTATGCTTATTCCCATGAGTATTGGATTGTACTGGCAATTTGATGTGCACCCGGGCAAATTGATTAATGGTGTACCCATTCAATCAGGCCTGCGTTTTTATTACTGGACACAAAGCTTTGGCCGTTATACGGGTGAAAATGTGTTCAATGAAATGAATCACTTTACCTTCCTGCTTGAAAATATGTTATGGAGTTTCCTTCCATGGATACTTTGTTTTTTGATTGCATTGGTATTTGCCTTGAAAGAATTGGTGGTAAAGAAATTCGGGCTAGCTGCTAATGAAGAATGGATCACGACAGGTGGTTTTATCATTACTTACTGTATCCTTGCGAGGAGCCAGGCACAGCTGCCACATTATATTTTTGTGGTGTTCCCGTTGGCTGCCGTTGTTACAGCCAAATTTTTGTACCGGTTATTATTTACAGGTGAATTGATAAAATGGAGAAAACCGCTACTCATTACACATACAGTAATTTTTTCGTTATTATGGATAGCAGCCATTGGGCTTATGGCGTGCCCATTTGAGGCAATACCTTCATTCGTGCCGGTTATAGCGGCACTATGTTTTATTATTTTCTTTGTCTTACTGTTTTCAAAAAAAATAAAATTCCCGTCACTGCTGTCTACTGCTTTTTTTACTGTGATTGGGGTAAATATTTTTCTTGGTACAGCCTTTTATCCGAATGTATTAAAATACCAGTTAGGTAATGATGCGGCAGCGTTTATTAATGAACGGCTTATCCCAAAAGAAAAACTAATCCTTTACGGAATTCACTCAGGAAGGGCATTATATTTTTATGGGCAACGCATTTTTCCTGAAGTAACAAAACTGCAAAATTTTAAGGCATCTGATATTGTGTTAACTAGCAAAGACAGCTTACAGGTATTTGAAAAAGCATTCCCCCAAATGAAATTGCTACATGAAGGAAATCATTTTGGGGTAACTGCTTTATCCCTTCCATTTCTTAATCCAGCTACCCGGGAAAAGGAACTGCCCAAATATGTGATCATTAACCTTGACGGGAAACCTTAACCCATTTCATACGTATTCGTTAGTTTTGGTGCCATACTATGACAGAAATCATTATCATATTAATTTTAATCCTTATAAATGGATTATTCTCCATGGCCGAAATTTCGTTGGTCTCTGCCCGAAAAGCAAGGCTGGAAGGTCAGGCAGCTAAAGGAGATCTTGAGGCTAAACGTGCCCTTACGTTAGCCAATCACCCAGAAACATTCTTATCTACTGTTCAAATAGGCATTACCCTTATTGGCGTATTAACCGGTATTTACTCGGGTGATACTTTTAAAGCACCGTTCCAGGCATGGTTGGAACGTTTTGATGTATTGAAACCCTATAGCAGCTCCATAGCAACCACTTTGATTGTCATCATATTAACTTACTTATCGCTGGTATTAGGAGAGTTGGTTCCTAAACGGATTGGATTAAGTAACCCCGAGAAGATTGCCAAATCAGCCGCAGGACCCATGCGCGTGGTAGCATGGATTACTTTTCCCTTTACCTGGCTCCTGGGTATCAGTGCCAATTTTATTATCCGCTTACTGAATATTAAAACTAATGATAACCAGGTTACCGAAGAGGAAATCAAAGCCATTATCAGTGAGGGAACAGAACATGGTGCCATAGAAGAAGCGGAGCAGGATATTATTGAACGTGTATTTCACCTGAGTGACCGTAATATCACTTCGCTCATGACGCATAGAAGTGATATTATCTGGATAGAAGGAAGTGAAACTGTGGCAGAGATAAAAAGTACTATGGAAGATGTAGTACACTCCGTTTATCCGGTGTGTGAAGATAATATAGACAAGATCAAAGGTGTGGTAACCATAAAAGATCTTTTTTCTGCCGATGCATCTGCCACTATTTTTTCCATTATGAAAGAAGCGATGTATGTGCCTGAAAACAATACTGCTTACCAGGTATTGGAAAAATTTAAACAGACCAAAATACACCAATGCTTTATTGTAGATGAGTATGGCACGGTACAGGGGTTGATGACCTTAAATGATATTCTGGAAGCCATTGTGGGCGATATACCGCAGGAAGAAGACGAGAACTACGAGATAATAGAACGGGCGGATGGCTCTTTCCTGGTAGACGCGCAAATACCTTTTTACGATTTTCTAAGCAGGTTCGACAAGACAGAATGGATGATGGAAGGCGACCAGGATTTTGATACGCTGGCAGGTTTTATTATTCACCGTTTGGAAAAGATACCCGGAACAGGTGATATGATGGAATGGAAAATATTCACTTTCGAAATTGTGGATATGGATAACCACCGCATTGATAAAATACTGGTATCCTTTAAGAAGCAGCGGGTGATGGATATTCCTTAAAAGCAGTAAGCCTTATTTACCTCAATGATCAATGTTTCATATGCAAAAATGAAGAGAGGTAAGCAATAAATGCTCACCTCTCTTTTTTTTGCCATTATAAAAACTGGGGATTTACTATACTTATTTGACCCCTTTCTTTTTATTAACGAACACCTTATTTTAACTGTCCTACACCATAGGTAAGGTTTACAATAACTGTTTGTCCTCCTGAAGCAAAAGATGTTGTAAAAGATGAATTAGAAGCAGAGTTATAATTGTTTAAATTTATATTACTGACTTGTGCAATCTTTCTATTAACCACCTGGCTGTTGCGGGTCTTGGTAAATGCAGGATTGATAAGCGCCCAGACCGCAGGGTCGTAAAAATTAATCGCATTTTGATTGGCTGCCCTGTTAGTAATTAGAACAAATGTGCCATTCCCCGCTAATTGATTATTTGTGGTCGCGTTATTCTGAGAAGTAAACCCTTTCCATTTGGGTTAACAAGGAAACTTAGCAAAGGATTTCTTGTAAAAGCCCCATCAGCGTTGGCTAAAACATCCACAAACTTGGCGGGCAAACTATCAACAGTAAAATTACTCGTTCCTGCAAATTTGGCGGTGTAAATACTACCTGCGGTTTGATTTCCTGATGCATCAAAATTAGATGCATAAGAAGGCTGAAAATTGTTTGGTCCAACAAAACCAGCAATTACATTATTATTAGGGTTGAATAAGAGGTTTTTGAAGTAGAATGTGCGTCCGTTACTGTCTAACGGTGTTACAGCATGATATCTTGCACATTATTAGGAACACCGAAGGATGAACCTGAAGCATTCGTTATTAAATTTCCTGTGCCACCAATGGGTACACCCAAATAATAGGTTGCTGGGATATTCTTGATTGATGGAGTTGTGTCGGTACCTGGTAAGAATCTATTAGTAGCCAGTCTTGCTATAGTATCAAATGAACTCAGTGAGAAATTAAATCCTCCTGGCACATCCGGAACATTGATGCTGTAATTTCCACTAGCATCAGTAAGAGATGAATAGTCGAATCGTTGGCTTTGTCCGTTTACAGAAACGAATGCAAATACGTTAACCAGTTTACCGGTAGCAAATTTTGCTGATGGGTTTACAAAGTTTGTTTGAATACTAATGCCACCCTTGATAGTATTTCTGCTATTAGCCTGATTAAACAGGAAGATAGTAGATGTTCCTGTGACTGATCCGGAGCCAAAAATGGAATAGTAGGTTGAGCCGCTTCCATACCCTGTTTTGGTAACAATTGCGGACGCGGGATTGGGAACATTAATGTTTCCCGCAGCAGAGAATGTTGCTAGCCATTCGCATCGGTTGAAACCTGTAAAACAGAGTTTACCAAGGTAGCAATGGTTACGGTTGCACCTGCCACTGGTTGATTTGTAGCCTGGTCGCGAACTGTTACAATGATATCACGCCTGCGTGAATCAGTATGGCTGATACTGGCATTGTATTTATTACTTACCAGTAAGAGACTGTCAGTGTAACGCTTATAAAGCCTGTCAAGGCTGTCTGTTAATTTTAATTGTGAAGCGTTAATCTGCAAGGTAAAGCCATACTGTAACTGAGCAAGAGCAGTTACTCCTGATTGTTATAGTTGTTCCAGTTTAATTTCCTAGTCGTATCTCATCTGCAGCAGTGTGGTTTGCGCTGCTATCGCATCTTTCTCGCTAAACGCGTCTTTTTTACACGCAGTAAAAATTCCCATTACCAGCATAACCGCTGCAATGGATTTAATAAGTTTTGAATGTAACATGGTTTATTTGTTTTGGTTTGTGATAAAAATTTGAATAGGTTATTTTGTCTGTTTAAATTTTTTTCCGAAATCAGGAATGGAATAGGCATACCCACCCGGAAAGAACTGGTTCTGATATTACCCGAAACACCGGATGCGCCGATATAAGAGTAATCATCCAATACGGAGCTTACACCCCATACATATCGAAAATCAATAAGGATATCCTGCATTTTCTTAACAAGAAGCCCTAACTGGAAACCGGAAGTAAAAGACCACCAATACGGTTTAAATTTGTCAACATACTGGTTGCCGTTAATGGTCGCGATCACGCCGGGGGAACGGTCAACGCCTGAAATCAGGTTTCCTGTTTTCTCGTAGTTTTCCGTTTCTCCCATTGTAAGGTTAAGGGTTGGCGCACATACACTTTCACAGACCACAAACCTTTTGTATAGATCGTATACGCATCGCCAACGCTTGACTCTAGGCTGTGTATGAGATAATTGCTTTGCTTTACGTTTTTGAACGTAATGGTTGATCAAATCCCAGCCAGGGGTTATCCGTAAATTTGGTAAGCGATCCACCCGCTGCAGCATACCCCGTTTCAGCATGCAAACTGAAATGTTTGGATGTTAAATAGTTTAGGCGAATTTAGGCTGTGCCACCTACATCCATTCCCGTGTGGGGTTGTTCGCCGGTGAAATAATTAAATGATGCGCCTGCGGTTGCCTGTAAACGCCAACGCGGTACAGATTTCGTCTTTTGAGCTATGCTGTACCCTTGCAGACAAATGAGTAGCAGCTTTAGTTGTAGGTAGTGTTTCATGGTCTGTAAATTTGAGATTAGCAAATACGACTCCCTTCAGGTTGCTTTTTATTTTTTTTACAGCCTGTTATATGTTTGCTTGTTGTAATCAGTTAGTTACACCTCGTAGGGAAAGCTTCAAGAAATATGCGTTATACTTTTACCTTTTGATTTAAGCATCAATGCATAATGCACTGCTTCAATCCTGTTCCGGGCATTTATTTTTCAATAAATATTTTTTATATGTTTTTTTACTGTGTCATGGCTTATGTCAAAGTCTGCTCTGATTTCTTTATTTAATCTTCCGTCAGTAATCTGATATAAAACCTATATTTCCCTTTCATTCAGCATGATATTTTTTTTGGTTCATCACTCGGATAACATTCATTATAAGAATGATTATTTAAGATATTATTAATTTCTAAAATCGGTTTGGCAAACGGTCTCCCTTTGTAAATCTGCTCAGAAAATCAGTGATTAGGTGAAATAGTTTATTTAAAAATGAGTGAACTAAAACTGCCAGGGTAAAGACATGGGGATGAATCTTATCAACTGAAAGCTGGGTTTAAAGGATAGTATATATACATCGATAACCAAAAAAATACATTTATAATCCCTTTATTTTATTATGTAAAAATTCTTTAATTTCTTAGGGTCTAGAAATATATTACCAAATTAAATAAATCAAATATCCCGTTAAGGTACCATAATAAAGCACGGTTTTTTTATGATATTTTAAACTATAAACTATTCGCTTTGAATGATAATTAAAGACTTGCTAAATCTTTAATTAATCGCATGCATCAATTTCCTTACAAGGGAATATTTGTTAGAAGATAAATTATACTGGACAATGCCTGATTGTTATTCGGGGTTTTTCCTGAAAAAATTTATCAAACAGAAGGCGATTTTCAGGCGATAGTGTAAGTATCCCTTCGAGCGTTGAAGTTGTGATATATACAATACGTAACAGTATTGTTCAGCTTTAAGTACCGAATAGTGCTCATTTTGCTTTTTGCAGCTAAAACTGAAAGGCTAGATGTCTTTATCAAAAATTAAATACGGCAGCACTTGCCGGGTAATCTAATTTAAAACTCTTCTCCACCCCGTTACTTTTTACATGAAAAAGATTGGTCTGATTTTTTTCAAAATCATATAATAAACTGCAATCAACTTCTATTTTTTTTGCTTCGGGTACTTTGGTTATTTCAAAATAAGTCCAGATACTTTCCTTTTGTATCTCATAGCCCACATAATTAAGAATATAAGCGCGGCCATTGATTTTTAGTTTTATTTTCTGCATGATGTAATTACTGATCTGTTTTTCTAAAAAAACTTTATCTGCCGGATTGATTATATCCAGTTTTACCGTATTATATTTTTGCAGGGTTTTTTCGAGATCCTCCGTAAATACCCGAACACTGATTTCTACTGTAGCTTCTTTCTGGTTATGGTTAATTTCAATAACCGATACGAAAAAAGGGTGCAATACGGCTATCAGGCCCGTCATCATCCATTGAACCATTATATTTACCATTCAACCATCATTTTTTTATTATCACAAATGTCAGCATTAATTTAATATCCTGCACATGAATGATTTCGGACTATATTTTGAGATAGGGTATAAGCACATCGCCGACCTGAAAGGAATGGATCATATACTTTTTGTCATGGCCCTATGCCTACGATACCAGTTCGCTGATTGGCGCAAAATCCTTATTTTAATAACCGCTTTTACCATCGGGCATTCTATTACCCTAGCCTTGAGTGTTTATAACCTGGTACAGTATTCAGTAAAGTGGATTGAGTTCCTGATCCCGCTTACGATTGTCATTGCAGCCATAAGTAACCTTTTCGTTACAAAGTTTGTGTTCAAAAGACGGTTCCCCATCATCTATTTCCTAGCTTTATTCTTCGGTTTGGTGCATGGATTGGGCTTCAGCAGCTACCTTAAAAGTCTTTTGGGTACCGATCAGAATGTAATTGGCCAATTGCTTGCTTTTAATGTGGGCCTTGAAGCTGGCCAATTGCTGATTGTGACCGGAGTTTTACTGATTTCATTTATATTCGTAATTATTCTGAAATGCAACCGCAGGGAATATCTCTTATATGTAACTGGTGGTATTTTCGCTTTAGCACTTCAGATGATAATTGAAAGAATTTTTCCAATAATAAACTGAGAATACCATGAGAAAATTACTGTTCTTTTCTATGTTGATGTGTAGTGCTTTTGCAGGCAATACACAGAATATCTTGAATAACCCCACTTCAAACCATGGTAACAAGTTTGAGCAGTTGGGTACCATACTTCCTACGCCAAATGAGTATCGCACCGCAAGTGGTGCACCAGGCCCCAAATATTGGCAACAACGTGCCGATTACGATATCAAATGCGAATTGGATGAACCCAATCTCAAATTAAAAGGAAGTGAAACAGTGTCTTATTATAATAATTCACCAGACGTATTAACTTATATCTGGCTGCAGTTAGACGAGAATGAACACAGTACAGTAAATAATGCCAATTACCAGGATGCATCCACTATGGGTAAGTCAGTAACTACCTCTACGATTGATAGGTTGGAGGGTCAGAAAATTGATAATGGGTATGGTGATATTATTACCAAACTTACCGATCCTACCGGCAAAGCTTTAAAATACACTATCAATAAAACTATGATGCGTATTGATTTACCAATGGCACTTAAGCCAGGACAGAAATTTGTATTTAATCTTGATTGGAGTTATAAAATACCTGACCGTGCAGGTCAGTTCCCCGGCACAAGGGGTGGTTATGAGTATTTTCCCGAAGATGGGAATAGTCTGTTTACCATGTCACAATGGTACCCGCGTTTATGCGTATACAGTGATTTCCAGGGATGGCAGAACCACCAGTTCACCGGCCGTGGGGAGTTTGCTTTGGCATTTGGCAATTTCAGTGTGCAGATTACGGTTCCTGCCGACCATGTGGTATTGGGAACCGGTCAGTGCCAGAATTATACGCAGGTATTATCTGCTGCACAAATGGCCCGTTGGAACCAGGCACAGACTGCCAAAGAACCGGTAGAAGTGGTAACGCTTGACGAGGCCACCAAGGCAGAGAAACAAAAAAGCACTGCCAAAAAAACATGGATTTTCAAAGCAGAAAATGTGAGAGATTTTGCCTGGACATCGAGCCGGAAATTTATATGGGATGCAATGCCTGCTTATGTGGAAGGAAAGAAGGTGATGTGTATGAGTGGTTATGGAAAAGAAGCATATGGTTTATACCGGAAGTTCTCTACCAAAGTGGTGGCGCATACCATTAAATCATATTCTAAATTTTCTATTCCTTATCCTTACCCAGTTGCACAAAGTATTGAGGCAGCAAACGGTATGGAATATCCGATGATCTGTTTTAATAATGGCCGCACCCAGAAGGATGGCACCTATAGCGAATCTACCAAGATAGGAATGCTTGGGGTAATTATTCACGAAGTAGGACATAACTTTTTCCCGATGATTGTTAATAGTGATGAACGCCAATGGTCATGGATGGATGAAGGGCTTAACTCATTCGTTGAATACCTGACGGAAGAATTATACGATAATAAATACCCATCGCGTAAAGGTTCAGCATCCACGATTGCGAGTTACATGCGCCTGCCGAAAGATCAGTTGGAGCCTATTATGACAAACAGTGAAAACATTGTCAACTTTGGCCCTAACGCCTATACCAAACCGGCAACAGGCCTGAATATTCTTCGTGAAACGATTATGGGCCGCGAATTATTTGATTATTCTTTTAAAGAGTATGCAAGACGATGGGCATTTAAACATCCCACACCTGCCGACCTGTTCCGTACCATGGAAGATGCCAGCGGTGAGGACCTGGATTGGTTCTGGCGTGGATGGTTCTATGGTATTGACGCATGCGATATTTCAATTGATAGTGTAAAACATGGCCTTTTCGATCCTAATGCTGTGGCAACAGCAGGTGGAGGTTTTGGCGGAAGAGGTGGTGGTGCAGGTTTGAGTGGCAATGGCCCAAGAGGTATTGATAAACCCATGGTCAATTCATTTGATGATATTTCCAAGATCCTCAACAGGCAGGACAAAAGCATATTGTTTTTAACGGATGTTGATACTACCCTTCGTGATTTTTACTGGAGATATGCAAGAGGTTTGGAAGCGTATGATGCAGTTACAAAAATAACTCCGCCAGCCCCGGGTGTTATTGAAGGATTGAGTGATGCAGATAAAGTAAAATATGCCAATACGAACCTCTATGAAATCTCCTTTTCAAACAAAGGGGGATTAGTAATGCCGATTATCGTAGAATTTACTTTTGAAGATGGCACCAAAGATATAGAAAGGATACCCGCACAGGTTTGGCGATTAAACGAAAATGCAGTTACCAAACTTTTCATGACCAAGAAAAAAGTGGTAAGCATTCAATTGGATCCGTTAAAGGAAACAGCCGACATTAATGAAGACAATAATAGTTGGCCAACTGTATCTGAACCAAGTAAGTTCGCAATTTTCAAGGCAAGGGCTGGGGCACGTGGCCAGTCGCAAGGTGTGAATCCAATGCAGAACGCACAGAAAAATAAATAATAATTGACAACACATCATAAGGGTAAAGCCACTCGAATTAATTTTAGTGGCTTTATTCTTGGATAGATTATAGTCCGCGATTTTCCAAAACATAATCAAAACAGCATGAAATTATTAAGCATCATCTCATTCCTATTTACTTCAGTTTGTGCAACTGCGGCAAATGTTGATACAGTTGCGATATACAGCAACAGTATGCACCATAATATTAAAACAGTAGTGATACGGCCATCTTCTTATGCAGCGAATAATAAGCGTTTCCCAGTTGTATATTTATTACATGGCGCTTTTGGCAGTTACGCTAATTGGGTATTAAAAGTATCGCATATCCAACAGCTGGCTGATGAGTTTCAATTAATGATCGTTTGTCCGGATGGTGGATATACCAGTTGGTATTTTGACAGCCCTATGGACAGTAGTTTTCGGTTTGAAACATTTGTGGGAACCGAAGTGCCCAACTACATAGATGCGAATTATAAAACCATTGCCAACAGGAATGGAAGGGCCATTACAGGTTTAAGCATGGGCGGGCATGGTGGTATATTTCTTGGGTTTCGTCATGCCGATTTGTTCAGTGCCTGCGGAAGTACCAGCGGTGCGCTACATGTGAGTGTGATTACACAAGGGTATGGTGTAGAAAAAAGATTGGGTGATACAGCTTTGAACAAGAAATACTGGCACGACTGGAGTGCCCTGAATGTAATAGAGCAGTATCCTAAAGATTCGCTGGATATTATTATTGATTGTGGTACGGAAGACAGGGTATTGCCCATGAACAGAGCCGTTCATGAAAAAATGCTCAAACTAAAAATCCCTCACGATTATACCGAACGGCCTGGTGAGCATAACTGGGCTTATTGGAATATATCTATTGATTACCAGTTATTGTTTTTCAGAAGGCATTTTGACCGGGTTTTAAAAGGGTAACAGAGAAAAATTATGTTGTTTAATCAACAATGTATTTATTAGAAATTGTCTGATCAATCTTCGTTAATAAATCAAATAATTTATAAATAATACATAGTCCAATATTTGATTATTGATTTTTTTTCTTTTATAATTGGACTACTAAATAATTATATCATGGCACATCCTTTACAGATTATGGTTACACAAACTATTCCGGAGCTGCGCAAACTTCAACGCGGTAGTGGGGAGTTAATTACAAAACGCCTGTTTATGCTGATAGAAATTAAAAGGCATGAAAAAATGGATATTTCCAAAAGAGAGCTATCGCGTACAACAGGTATCAATCACAACAGTATAGTGAAGTGGCGTAAACTGTATAACCTTTCCGGCATTGGGCCTTTGTTAAAACATGGCCGTGTGGGCGGTTTTAAGAAAAGCGTTGTCAGCAAAGAAGAACACAAGAAAATAGAGCTGAAATTAAATGACCC
>JAYSXR010000128.1:0-4725 GCA_043717145.1 Chitinophagaceae bacterium
GGGGCATTTTTTAAAAGAATTTCCTGATTGGTTTCTCAACAACAAACCCCGCCCATCAAAGGGAAGGTATTGCTTTACCACCTGGAATTATTTTACCAAAGATTCACCATTGATTCCATCAGGATTATTAGGGCCGATAAGGATAATGAAAGAAGAATTTTAATTATAAAATGATAGTTGTTAATGAGAGTGATTATAGAAAATAAATGGAAGCTGTTAGGTTGCATTGCAGCAATGCTGTATTCAATACATATTGTAAAGGCACAAACGCTAACCAGATATAATGCATCTTGCAATGCCATTACAGGCTTTAACGGGGGCTTATATAACAACCGCCCTTTGTATTGCAACAATACCGATGCGTTTATTCTTACAGGTGATAAGCCATTGATACGTTTTGTGCAAACTCCTTTTATTTACGGTTCGTTTATGCTGGGTATTGTACACAACAATCAATTAAAATGGGTTACCAATTGCGGCAGTATAAAAACAGCCTATCGGGGAAATATAATGGAGTGGACAATAACAGATACAGCCTTACATGCTTCGGTAATTAAACTGGCTGTTATTCCTGCGGCTGGCACAGTAGGAATGTGTATAAAAGCGAAGATTGAAAATGAACAGCAGGGCGATAAATTGATTTGGATGTATGGTGGTGCTGAGTACAAAAATGAAGCTTCACTTTCCTGGAGCATGGATGTTATCAGCAGGCCGGAAATTATGAAGGAGGGATTTCAACCAGCAAGCTGCAGAAACAATCGAATAAAAATAAACGATAAGAGATTTGTGATTGGACCGTCTACAGATACAGCTAATAAACATGTAAAGACTATCAGTGTTGAAGGAATATGTTCCATTGATTCAAAAATGAAAATTGCAGATGCGGAATCGTTGTTACTTTCAGCAGATGGTAGTTCGGCAGGTAACCCTTCATTCCCAATCGTAACCGGTATAATTGAATTAAACACAAATGAAAAAGAAATTTATTGGTATATCAATCCCTCAGATCTTGCAAAAAAAGTTACTCAGCACATAACACCAGAAACTGCCTGGCAAAAGGGAATGGAAAGGATTGAAGCACTTAGCAATAGAATTATTGTAAAAACGCCTGATGAAAAATTAAATGCTTTGGCATCGGCTTCTGTTGCAGTAATTGATGCAGTTTGGTACGACCCTGTGTTTGTGCATGGTGCCATGCTTTGGAACATTCCGTTTCCCGGCTGGCGCACCATTTATGGAGGTACAATGTATGGCTGGCACGATAGGGTAAAGAAAGAAGCACAATATTATATTGCTTCGCAAAATAAAAATAGTTCAAAACGATTTGCAAAAGCTGATACTGCTTTGATGGGAACATTACAAGACAGTACTTCCCGTTTTTTTGGTACCGGGCATATTGATAAAGATCAGTGGAAGTATAATTTTCAATCGCAGTTTTTTGACCAGATAATTACTGAATGGAGAAGTAGCGGCGATATAGAATTGGAAAATATGTTAAGGCCTGCATTGGAACTTCATTTAAAATGGCTGGAAGATTGTTTTGACCCTGATGGTGATGGGGTATATGAAAGTTATATTAACAGTTGGCCTACAGATAGCCAGTGGTACAATGGCGGCGGCACTGCCGAAGAAACATCGTATGCATTCAACGGGCATGGTGCAGCAACAGAAATGGCTATGCGTAAGGGCGATACGGCAGCAGCAAATTATCACCGGAAAAAAAGGGAGCAAATAAAAAAAGGCTTTTTCTCAAAATTGTGGATGGCAAAAAAAGGGTTTTCCGGTGCTTACAGGGAGCAGGGTGGTTATCAACGTTTGCATGAAAACCCATGGCTGTACAGTATTTTTTTACCAATTGATTCAAAATTGGTGAACAATGAACAGGCTGTTGGTTCTTTGTACTACACTAAATCCGTTTTACAAAATGATACAATGCCTGCGGGTGGCAGAATGGTTTGGGCTTCCAATTGGGTGCCTGCGGTATTTTCGGTAAGAGAGTTGTATCCTGGTGATAATTATCATTTGGCATTGGCCTATTTTTTATCAGGCATGGGCGATGATGGGTGGGATATTATGAAGGGAACATTTTATGAAGGTGCCTTTAATGGAAATGTACCGGGTGACCTTGGCGCAAAAAAAGGGGGGACCGATTTTAATGATTGTTCCAGCATGTTCGCAAGGGCATTGGTGGAAGGACTATTTGGGTACCGACCTGATTATCCAAATAAAAAAGTAACCATCGCACCACAGTTTCCTAAAGAATGGAATAATGCAGCTATAAGTACTCCGGATTTTAGCTTTGAATTTTCAAGTAATCAAAATGCAATCAACGCTTCAGTAAGTATTAGTAAGTCAGCAGCTATTCATTTTTATTTTCCTGTAAAAGTTAGTGGTATTAAAAAAGTATGGGTAAATGGAAAACCAGTGCAATGGAAATTATTGCCGGGCTATGGGCAGAGCATATTGTATTTGCAATTGAAGGAGCAAAAAAATACAATTATTATTGAGGTTACTGATATGCGCCAACTAAATGAACCAATTAAAATTGAAAAAAATATTGGAGATAACATTCAATTAAAATGGGCAGACAGAAAAATTATAAACATCAGCGATTTGCAAAAGGTTTTCAGTAAGGTAACTATTTCAAATGGTGGTTTAAATGGTACGCTATCCACCAACATAGGTCATCATACACTTATTGCAAATGTAATAACCGGCCAAGCGCCTCAGAAGCAAATTATCTATTTTAATATTACTGATAAAGCTTCTGCAGAAAAAGAGAAATTAAAATATGTAGCTGAAATTCCGGCGAAAGCCGAATGGAATTGTGTAGATATGAACAGTATATTGAATGGAGATATAAAAACTATTTATGAGCAAAAATATCTGTCCCCCCGCCCCAATACAGTTTCTGCAAGAATAGGAACAGATGGCTATACTGCCTGGACATTTATTTTCTGGAAACAAGTGCCGCCCATTATCAAATTAGATTCTGTTGAGTTTTTAAAGAAGGATATTAATCGTATTGTCACAAAACAACAAATTCCTTTTCAATGGAATAGCCTTGAAAAAAATATTGCCTTTACTTCTTTATGGGACAACTGGCCTAAAAAAATTACTGTACCTGTGCAGCAAAAGGGACAGGCTATTTGGCTGATGGTGGCTGGCTCCACCAATCAAATGCAGTGTGATATTGCCAATGCAATTATCATTTTTAATTATGCAGATAAAAGCCGTGACACCTTATCGTTGGTGCCGCCCTATAATTACTGGAATCTTTCACCCATTAATATTAAGGCAGGTGCAGCAGGCCAGGATAGCCGTGGTGATTATACAAATGTAACAGATGCGTTTGCTGTTCCAAAACCATGGCCACAAACTGTTCAGTTGGGAGAAAACTGCAGAGCTATGTTATTAAACAAGAAGTTAAAGCCAGGTGTAACATTAGAGAGTGTTACATTTCAAACATTGTCACAGGAAGTTGTGGTTGGGTTGATGGGGATAACAATTATGAAATAAAATATTAATTATAAAATACAAAATGATGGCAGAAAAATTTGGTTTAAAAGTTGGCTTATTCGGAATTGGCCTTGAAGCTTACTGGGAACAATTTACAGGGCTGGAAGAAAGATTAAAAAGTTACATCAACTTAGTTGATGTAACTTTTAAAAGCTATCAATGCGAAGTAGTAAACCTTGGCCTGATTGATAAGCCGGAAAAGGCAATCATTGCCGGGCATGACTTTCGCAAGGCTGATGTGGACATTATCTTTTTATATGTAACAACCTATGCATTGTCCTCAACAGTACTGCCGGTAGTGCAACGGGCAAAAGTACCTGTCATTATTTTAAATCTTGCTCCTGAAGCTGCCATTGATTACGCATCTTTCAACGCCATGACAGACCGTACAAAAATGACGGGTGAATGGTTGGCTTTTTGTTCGGCTTGCCCGGTGCCGGAGATTGCCAATGTTTTTAAAAGAGCCGGTATAAAATTTCACCAGGTAACCGGCATGCTGCATGATGATGGGGAATGCTGGAATGAAATTGAGGAGTGGATAGCAGCAGCAAAAGTTGCAAATATTATGTTTCATAACCGCATGGGCGCCATGGGGCACTACTACTCAGGTATGCTTGATATCTATACTGACATCACATTGCAAATAGCAACCTTTGGTGGGCATATCGAAATACTGGAAGTAGATGAATTAACTGCCATAAAAAAACAGGTAACAGCAGAAGAGTTAGAGAAAAAAGTAGTGGAATTTTATGAGCTGTTTGATGTGCAGTCCGATTGCTCTGTAAAAGAATTAGAAAGGGCAGCCAGAACATCTGTGGCTTTGGATAAAATGATGGCTCAACACAATCTTGGTTCCCTGGCCTATTATTATAAAGGTAGTGGTGTGCAGGAAAATGAAGATACCATGAGTTCTATCATACTTGGTACTTCATTACTTACGGCAAGAAATATCCCGGTAGCCGGTGAGTATGAAATTAAAAATGCACAGGCAATGAAAATCATGGATTCGTTTGGCGTTGGTGGTTCCTTTACAGAATATTATGCCATGGATTTTAAAGACGATGTGGTATTGATGGGGCACGATGGACCGGGGCATTTAAAAATTGCTGAAGGAAAAATAAAAGTGAAACCATTGCAGGTATATCATGGTAAAGTAGGAAGCGGATTATCTGTTGAAATGGCGGTGAAACAAGGGCCGGTAACTTT
>JAYSXR010000129.1:0-4706 GCA_043717145.1 Chitinophagaceae bacterium
AAAGACTTTAGTTATTTTGTTGAATGGGGGCTTACACCGGTACAAGCCATTCAAACAGCCACCATAACGGCCGCAGAATTGCTGGGCCAGGAAGATAAGATTGGTGAGATCAAACCAGGTGTTTTTGCAGATATAATCGCTATAAAAAAAGATCCCACTAAAAATATTGAAGCACTGCAGGATGTGAATTGGGTGATGAAAGATGGTAAGGTTGTTAAATACTGATTGTGTTTAATGCCTTTGGTTAACCGTATTTATTTTGAAGCCTGTATGATTTAACTTTTATTATCTTCTAATCTTAACCGGTCTACGAACAATTATATTTGAGCCCTTTGCCAAAAAAACGGAATGGGGTTTTATTCCTTCGATAAAGGGAACAAAGGGCGAACCATATAGGTTTTTAATATCTGCCTGAAGAAAAAAATCGGTAACAGGATACACCTGCCAACGCGGATGAGCAATCGAATACTCAATTGTAGTGTGATTGTTTAACTTATTATAACCAAAATAGTGTTCAAAAATAAATTCTTCTTCACTGTTTAGCTTTATGTTTTGTAGTGGTTTTTTTGCCTGTATCCAGATCCTGTTCCAGGATTGCTTCCTGCTTTTCCATTTGTATTCAGCTGTTAACTCATTATTCTCTTCTTTTATAATATGCGACATTTTAGCGGTGCTGTAATGCTCATTATACAGGATATTGGCCATATGGGCGATCATAGGTTTGGGAACAATTTCAGATACAAACCCAACTCCGCGTTTCCATCCGTTACCATCAAAATGCTTAATATAGTAGCGAAGGTTTACCTCTTCAAAATGGGTATGCCAAGGCCATCCAATGCCCAATACTTTTGTATTATTAAATAAAAATCCTACGATACTCACCAATGCTTTCCCATTAAAAAAATCAATTTCGGTATAGGGTGGTAAATGCGGCAGCAATATCGCCGGATCTATTTCGTAATTAAGCATAGCTAAATATTCCCATGTGGCCGATAAAAATATTTTCTGCTGCATCTGAATTATTTTTGAGAAGGAAATTTCTGTTATTATAATAGGTGATACTAAGGCAACACGATTATAAGATAGTATATACAAAAAAGCCTTTGTTTTGTTTGATAAAAAGCTATTTAACGAACTTCCTACCGCTTACATCATTAAGATTATATTTTATTGATTACAAATTTTATTCAGAAAACCATCAATGTATTTTACCGTAGGATCAAACCACGGATCAAATAAGCAGAAAGCGTGTGAGGCATCCTCGAAGCTGTGTACTTCTGTGTAAGTATGGTATTGTTGTAAGGCTTTAATATAATCTTCACGACCGGCATGCATGCGGTCTACAGAACTATTGATAAATAGGGTAGGGGGCGTGCTGGTGCCCACATAGCTTAACGAAGAAGCGGCTTCCCAAATTTTCTCATGGTCTTTTCTCGGATAGCCAAACCAGTAAGTTGCGGCCGAGATTCTTTTACTGTCATCCCCTTCATACGATTCAGGGTGAACAAAAGATAAGATACCATCCATATTTACCACCGCATTAATATTTGTAGCTATCGCTGATGGGGCATTTGGTCCCTCAAACAAAGGCATATTACCGGTAACACCCATAAAAGCGGCCAGTTCGCCACCCGCAGAAAATCCCATGTCCACTACCCGCGAAGTGTCAATATAATAAATAGCTGCGTTTTTGCGCACCCACCTCAAAGTTTCTTTCAAATCATATACCGCCGCCGGAAAAAGTGCTTCGGTGGAAAGCCTGTATTACGGAGTAAAACACGCATAACCGAGCTGGGCCAGTTTTTGTGCCACCGGATAATGTTGTGTGCGGTTACCGGAACGCCACCCACCCCCATTAATGATGACAATGGCCGTATTTTTATGTTTACTTTTTACTTTGGGATAAAAAGCATCTATCAATAAATTTTGGTTGGCAATAGCCGTATAGCTTATATTCCTTTCTTCTACAACAGCGACAGTTTTTAATTCTGCTCCCAGTTTAATGGCAGAATGGGTTTTTCTGGTACTTTGGTAGGCACTATAGTTGGTATAGGAAGTGTCTTGCTGCCCCGTGATACTGGCAGTAGATTGTGTGGTAAGTTTTCCTGTAAAAATGAAACAGGTGGTATAGATGCACAAAATCTACATTTTTTTTATAGGGGCAATGTTGCCTTTCCAAAATGTAGATACCATATACGTTGGTTGAAGGTATAAATTACAGCCAATCTCCATAAGATAAAGGTTTTTCGGCAGTCAACCGAAGAATGGATAATCTTTACACTGAAATATAATTTGTAAGCTATTATCTGGACCTGTCCTTTGTGTAACTGTAAATTTGTAAAAGCTAACTAGGTATAATCCTGTGGAGAGAAGACAGTCTCTGCTTGTTTGCAAGGTAAAACCGAGCACACCCTTTCCCTGTTCCGGCATTTTGTGTAAAAACAGGGAGAACTATTATGACAAGAAAGGAAATAGTTACGAGTTTACAGATGCCCATCTATGGTAGTTTAAGTGGCAAAATTATTTACTGATTCTGGAGGAAATTCGAAGAATAGTTTATACAGGGTTTACTACAAAAAAGGGCCCCGTTAAAGGCCCTTTTTTTTGAAGGATCAGTATGACCAACTATTTTTCCAACACCAATATCTGGAAAGACCCAGGTATCATTTTTGGCCTTGCATTTTTAGGGGCATCGCTGGCTATGGGCTCATAATCTGCCGTCGGTAAAAACAGCCTATGTGTTTTTTCATCCAAGGTAATTGTGCGGGCACCGCGCTTGGTAGTAACGTTCTCAATCACTGTATACTTATTAGCAGATACTTCCTTAATAATGGTTACTGTTCCATCACCATTTGAGGTAAAGATTAATTTTGTACCTGGATCAAACGCTGCACCATCGCATCCATCTCCAATGGGTAATTTATCAACGATCTTACCATTGGTGGCATCCACAACAACCAGTAATTTATCGCATGTGGCAAATAACCTTTTTGTTTTAGTATCAATGGCCAACCCTGTAGGACCTTCACCAGGTGCGAGCGACCATTGCGCAATGACTTCATTTTTTAAGATATCTACGACAACGATTTCGTTTTTGTCTTCTGCATTGACAAAGAGTTTGCCAGCATCATTGCTTACTACGGTCTCCAGTTTGTTGCCAATGATAGGTATCGTAGCCACTACTTTATCTGTAGCGGGATCTATTACTGTAAGGCTTCCTGCAGTATGGTTACTGGTGATGATCTTTTTTGAAAAGGCATCGTACAAGATCCAATCAGGATTGGTACCTGTGGCAACGTGGCCCAGTACCGCATGGGTTTTGAGATCGAATACGGTAACATTATTCAGGCGGCCATTACTGGTATATCCTTTACCAAAAGAACTGGCAAAAGCAATACCGTGCACTCCGGCTGTATTAGGTAGATAGCCCAAAGAGTCGCCGGTTGTTTTATCAATGATATTTACCTGTGAACCATGCGATAAATACAACTTATTGGAGCCGGGATCAGATGCGGGGTAGTCCCAACCTCCAGGGCTGGCTATATGAAAAGTCTTGGTAACATGGTAACCGCTTTGCGCCTTCGCGCTGATGCATAAACTACTTACCGCTACAAAAAGTGATAAACAAAGGATGCTGTGTTTCATGATAGGGTTGTTGTGAGTGATTGTATAAAAAGTAATAAATCAAATGTAATTTTGACTTTTTACTTTTAATTTTTAATTTATTTAGTCTTTCGCTTCTTTAATAAATTTGCCATTCGCATCAAAAAGTACATCTTTTCCTTTAATAGCGGCTTCAAAATTAATACTGCCATCCGCTTTTGTAATTTTGGCTGCGCTTTTTACAGTAATGCCTTTGTAATGATCTTTCATATAGGCTGTAACAGCTGCAGGTAACTCACTTACTTTGATCTCATGCTCTGATTCCTGCAATATACCTTTTGCATTGTAAACTGCAGACAGTTCATTGCCTTTGTCAACAAAGGTTACCTCGTAATTCCCATCTTCTTTTTCCCATTTCACTTTGGTGGCGGCGGGATGCGCTTTGGTAAAAGCTGCTTTGGCTACTGAGGTGGCATCTGATTTTTGGGCAAACACTGCAACAGAGAGGCATAAGGTTAAGGCAACAATAATTTTTTTCATAGCTTAATTTTTAATGATAATTCAAATCTAATACCCCATTTTGTAGAAATTCTGAAGTTTATATACTCTCCTCTGTGCAACTCCATACACGCGGTATCTCCGTGTTAAAAGACAACGCTAAGATTTTGGTAATTTTTTTTCAACGCAGAATTATAGAGGTTGTAGAGATTTACGGAGTAGTGGGTTTGGTTTTAAAGAATAAGCGGATCAGTGTTGGTAGTACAATAAGCAGCAAGGGAATGGCCACAATAAACCCGCCAATCACGGAAATAGCTAGGGGTTGATGCAATTGTGCACCCGTGCCTATTCCCAACGCAATGGGCATAAGTGCAATAATGGCACCGAGGGCTGTCATTAATTTAGGACGTAAACGTGTTGAGATGGAATAGATCACCGCCTGGTCTGTATCATTGGATAATTTTAATGATTCCTTAAACTGTAAAAAAGTAAAAATGGCGTTCTCTCCAATAATACCCACGATCATAATCAAACCGGTATAACTTCCTACATTCAATGGGGTATGCGTAAAATATAAACCCATATAGCTACCACTAATACCTAAT
>JAYSXR010000130.1:0-4699 GCA_043717145.1 Chitinophagaceae bacterium
GGTGCGGCAATAAAAAAATGCAGGTGCACGCCAATACTGAGAATGACAAGAAAAAAAATATTAATGATTGATTTGTCCCTGAATAAAAAAACCACGCTTACAAATTAAAATTCAATTTTAGCAAAACAAGTGAAACCACGGTACTGGCATGGTACCACTGCCTGTCGCGCCCCGATTTGTTTGGCATGGCGTGGCATGAAATCATATCCTTTATCAAGGTTTTTAAATGTAGGGCTCCTGTTAACCTGACCCGCGGGTGTAATACTCTGGTCGTTCAAGATCATACTTCTCTTTTCCTGCATATTAAATATAAAATGAAGCTGGTCGCCCATATTCAGTAATCCATAGCCAATAAAATTATCTGTATTGTCGTCGTACTGCGATTTCCTGATTACATTGCTCCATTCCATTTTTCCATTGGGTTCAAAGGATACAATGGCAATATTATCTGCAAAATACCTGGTGAGGGTATTGCTGTTGGAGAAAGAATTGGATCGCCACCAGGGATAATAACCCACAGGGCTTCTCCATGTATAATAATCTACCGGCGACCAATAAGGGGAACCATACAGATAATCCCAGCGGTTCAGCGTGTTGCCGCGTGAACTGGTATAGGCCGACTCTGCAATAATGATGAAGCCCCCGTCTTTGCGCAGGATAACATTTTTAAGGAAAAAATCATTGAAAGCCGTTTTAATACTGGTTTCCCCTTTGGCATCTTCCCTGAACTCATCTGAAAAAATAGTAGTGGCGTTTAATATTTCTTTGTTCTGCGTTTTATCCCATAAGGTGTAATAAAGGCCTTCAACATTCCCCCTTTTGGCTTTACTGAGGAAGGAAGTAATGAGATAATGTTTATTGATATTATCTGCCTTAATGCGGATATCATCCAGGTAAATGTTGGTGAGTTTTAAATCATCAATGGTGTACGTATCCAGCAACGCCGGTTTGGTTAGCAAACCGATCTTATTAATGTTATCGTTTGATGCGGTGCCTGATGCCCTTACACAAACCATATCCCCATCGTTATCCAGTGTAAACTCCGATAAAAAATCATTCCGCTGCGGCATATTGATGATCAGGCGGCTTTTCTTTTGCAGAATAAGGTCTTTACTAAACAGCGAAGTGGTGAGTACATGCAATTTATCATTCTTAGTATTGATCTTAAATACCATGATCTTTTGCTTATCGTCGCTGTTAATAATCGAATAGATCTTGTTGGTTGACGAGAAATTGATATTATCAGTTGAATCAAGTTGAACAGGCTCCCCCAATCTTTTCCCGTTAGCATCCAGTTTAACCGCCATGCAATACATGATACTCTTTTTTTGGTACTGGTAGATCATGTACACATAGTCCGGATACTGAAGAAACTCTGTTCCCAATAAACGATAATCGATAAAATCGAGTTTAACCTTGCCGGTCATCTTCATATCATTATCGTATGTGGCAATAAAATGAAGGTCCCGGTAATTTTTATAGACAAGTATATTACTGTTCAATTTTCCTATCACTTCAAAATTAAGTGCCCGGGCATCATCCCGGTCGGGGTCTGAATAGGTTATTTTCTGGCTAAAACCGGATAATCCGGTAAGCAGTAAACAGGCAATTAATACAGGAACGGATCTTTTCATTTTCCGGTTATCATTTATAGTTCAAATGTACGGCTTGTAAGGCGTATGAATACCTAAATTAACAGTAAAAACATAAGTCAGGGGCGAGTTCTCAATATTTCACACAGGAATTGAATTTACATCTACATTTGTTGGATATTTCCTGAATTAATAGCACTAACCCTCTTCGTGTGAGCAAGAATTTTAATAAGGTTACCACTGCCGGTCTGGTCATCGCATTGGGAATTATCTATGGTGATATCGGTACATCGCCGCTATATGTTTTAAATGAGATTATTACCGGCCGGGCTATTTCTGAACAGTTGATACTTGGCTCATTGTCTTGTATCATCTGGACGCTTACTTTACAAACCACCGTCAAATATGTAATCCTTACCCTGAAAGCCGATAACAAAGGTGAGGGTGGCATTTTCAGTTTATATGCCTTGGTTCGCCGGCGTCGCAAATGGCTGGTAATACCCGCCATGCTGGGCGGAGCGGCATTATTGGCCGATGGCATCATCACCCCACCTATTTCCATTACTTCCGCTATTGAAGGGTTACGTCAGCTCCCACCTCTAAAACATATTGAACAGTCTACCATTGTTGCCATCGTAATCGCCATCATTACTTTCCTGTTTTTTATGCAGCAGTTTGGCACTGCTTCCATCGGCAAAAAATTTGGCCCTATTATGGCCATTTGGTTTGCCATGCTGGCCGTTTTAGGTTTTTCTCATTTACTGGATGATATAAGTATTTTTAAAGCCCTCAACCCTTATTATGCTTTTGACCTGCTGACTACATATCCAAAAGGTTTCTGGCTATTGGGTGCCGTGTTTTTATGTACAACGGGGGCCGAGGCTTTGTATAGCGATCTGGGGCATTGTGGCCGGGGCAATATCCGCATTACCTGGATTTTTGTAAAGGCGTGTCTGATACTAAACTACCTGGGGCAGGGCGCCTGGTTATTACACAACTATAAAGACATGGTTATTCCGGCACAGGTGATGGCTGATGGGTTCAATCCTTTCATCGGTATTATGCCGCAATGGTTTAAACTGGCGGGCATTATTATTTCCACCACTGCAGCTGTCATTGCGAGCCAGGCATTGATATCAGGTTCTTTTACACTTATCAGTGAAGCCATGCGGTTAAACTTATGGCCTAAAATGAAAATTAATTATCCTACAGAAGAAAAAGGGCAACTCTATATTCCCGGCATCAGCCTATTGCTGTTTATTGGATGTACAGGTATCGTAATATATTTTCAAAAGTCTTCGAATATGGGTGCGGCTTATGGTTTGGCCATTACCATGTGTATGATCAGTACCTCTATACTCTTTGCCAATTTTCTTGTTAGCCGGAGAGCCGCCTCGGTATGGATATATCTTTATCTGATTGTGTACCTCACCATCGAAACCGCTTTCCTAGTTGCCAATTTAGAAAAATTCTTACACGGTGGTTACGTAACACTGATTGTGGGTGGAGCTTTATTTGCGGTAATGTATGTATGGTTCCGCAGCCGTAAGATCAAAAACCGGTATGTTGAATTTGTACGGATGGAACATTATATCCCCATGATCCAGGAATTGAGTAACGACCGCTCCATTCCTAAATATGCTACACACCTGGTTTATATGACAAGTGCAAATAACCCTAAAGAAATTGAGCATAAGATCATTTATTCGATCCTGAATAAAAAACCGAAGCGTGCCGATATTTATTGGTTTGTGCATGTGGATGTATTGGATGATCCGTATACCTGTGAATATTCCGTTGAACATATTATACCCAACGATATTATCCGGGTTGAATTCAGGGTTGGATTTAGGGTTGAGCAACGTCTTAACCTCATGTTTAGAAAAGTAGTGGAAGAACTCGTAAGCAATAAAGAAGTAAATATTACCAGCCGTTATGAAAGCCTGGAAAGAAATAATGTAGTCGGCGATTTCCAGTTCATTGTTTTAGAAAAATACCTTAGTCAAGACAACGAATTGCCTTTCTTCGAACGTATCGTAATGAAATTATATTTCTGGCTAAAAGAGATCAGCCTTGGTGAAGAAAGGGGTTTTGGACTAGATCCCAGTAGTGTAACCGTTGAGAAATTCCCACTGATAGTGGCTCCAGTTGCCAAGTTCAGCCTCAAACGGGTATTTCATGAAGGAAATGAATTTGAATGATCCATATCACACCCCGGGAATTACAAATCCGTTTACAGCAACAGGAACTTTTTCTCTTAGATGTTCGCGAACCTTTTGAACATGAGGCATTCAATATCGGCGGACAACTAATCCCGTTAGGAAATATCATCGGCATGGCGGAAAATATACCTTACAACCAACCTGTCATCGTTTACTGCAAAAAAGGCATCCGGAGCCAGATAGCCATTCAAAGATTAGAAAATAAATTTGGTTTCGCCAATCTCATTAATCTTGAGGGTGGCATAGAGGCTTGGAAGAAATTTAACAAAAAAGAATTTTGAATATAGAAATGTTTTGTTTCACTTCCACATTCAAAATTACTTTTTCAATATTCAACCCTTAGCACCTGCCTTACTCATTTTTGACTATCTTAACACATAATTATTTTCAGTTTGCCTTTGTTACTGCTATATATTGTAATTGGAATAACCGCACTTTCCGTGCTGGTATATTTTGTGCAGGAGAAATTTATTTTTAAGCCAGAGAAATTAAAAGCAGATTTCCGTTTTCAATATGACAGCCCTTTTGAAGAATTATTTTTTGATACTGCCCCGGATGTACGTATCAATGGTCTGCATTTTTACAGAGAGAACCCCAAAGGCCTTATTCTTTATTTTCATGGCAACACACGCAGCATTAAAGGTTGGGCCAAATGTGCCCGTGATTTTTACAGGTATGATTATGATGTAGTATTGGTTGATTACCGTGGTTTTGGAAAAAGTACCGGTAAAAGAAATGAAAAAGATATGTTGGCCGATATGCAGTATGTGTATGAAAAGCTGACGGAAAAATATCCGCAACACCATGTGCTGGTTTATGGCAGAAGTATGGGCAGTGGTTTCGCGGCCAAGATAGCGGCAGATAACACGCCCCGTTACCTTATTC
>JAYSXR010000014.1:0-6501 GCA_043717145.1 Chitinophagaceae bacterium
AAACTGAAATCTTTGTTGCTCAGCAGCCCAATACATTTTATGAAGAAAACTGTTCATATTTTTTTGCTCGTCTTCGGTTGTAGTATCAGTTTGTTAGTGCAGGCACAGCTGACACAACTAAACCTTGATCCCGATGCTGAATTTAAAAATGCCAAAGACCTTTACCAGAAGGAACAGTTTAGCCTAGCCTATCCTGTGTTTAAAAAATTAGCCAGCAATGGGGTTAACCAGAGTAATATACCGGCCAGCATACGCCTGGAGTGCCGTTATTATTATATTATCTGCGGTCTGCAATTGAATGATGCGACGGCTGTACCGATGGCAGTTGAATTTATTGACATGGAAAATAATACCCCCAGGATACAAATGATGAGTTATCACCTGGCGGAATATTATTACCGGAGACAGGATTTTCCGAATGCACAAACTTATTACCAGTTAACCAATATCGCTAACTTCAGTAACCGCGAAATAGCGGATATGAAGTTCCATCAGGCATATGGTTATTTTGTGATGCAGCAGTTTGATAAGGCCAGGTCTTTATTCAATGCCATTCGCCAGCTTCCCAAAGACGCCAATTATTTAGATGCCAATTATTATTATGGGTTCATCAGCTTCAATGAAAAAAAGTATAAAGAGGCATTGGCCAGTTTCGAAATTGCACAGGCATTGCCTGAATACCAGAATGTGATACCTTTTTATATAGCCGAGATATACTATTTCAATGGCCAAAGGGACAAAGCATTAGAATATGGCGCGAAGGCTATTCTTAAAACAGGGCAATTTTATGATTTGCAGTTGAATCAGTTGGTGGGCCATATCTGGTTTGAAAAAATGGAATTTGCCAAGGCCTTACCGTATTTGGAAAAATTTGTTTCCGCAAAAGAAAAAGTAAGAAGGGAAGATTTATACGAACTGACTTTTTGTTATTATGAAACCAAAAACTGGGCAATATCTATTGAAGGGTTTAAACAATTGGGTGGTGCACAGGATTCATTGTCACAGAACAGCATGTATCTTCTGGCAGATGCCTATTTAAAAACAGGCGATAAACCCAATGCCAGAACAGCCTTTCAATTTTGTGCATCCAACACCAGCAATGCTGTGCAAAAGGAAGTTTCCTCCTTTAATTATGGCAAACTTTCCTACGAGTTGGGCTATATGGATCCTGCGTTGAAAACCTTTCAGGCTTTTACTGATAATTACCCAAAGTCTGTTTATCTGCAGGAAGCCAAAGAACTACTGGTAAATACACTGGCTAATACAAGTAATTATAAAGAAGCCCTTAAGTTATATGAAAGCCTTTCTGTGAGAAGTGATAATGCCATTAAACTCTATCCGCGTTTATTGTATGGGGCTTCAGTGGAATTGATTAACGACCAGAAGATTGATGTTGCCGATTCATTATTGACCAGGTTGTTATCAGTGCCTTACAATACTGCGCAATTACCATTGACTTATTTCTGGAAGGGCGAGATCGCTTACCGCAACGGGAACCTTGAGCCGGCAGTTACCTATTTTCTTAACTACCTGAAGAACCCGGTAACGAATGGTGAAGTAAATACTACCAATGCAAGGTACAGCCTGGGGTATGCTTATTTAAAGCAGGAAAATTATGCGGCCGCCAAAGAGAATTTTGAACAGATAAGCAAATCAACTTCGCCGTCATTTACCTCTATCCAGCAGGATGCTTTTTTACGGGCGGCGGATTGTTATTTTATGAATAAAGAGTTTGTCCAAGCTTTACGAATGTATGAATCTGTTATCAACCAGCAACTGTTATCGGCAGATTATGCATTGTATCAGAAAGGCATTATTGCAGGGGCAATGAATAAGAATGCGGAGAAGATCAGCCTCTTACAATCGTTGGAACGTCTGCACCCATCTTCTTTTTTATCAGCCGATGCAAATCTCGAAATAGCCAATACCTACCTGGCTGATGAAAATTACCAGGCAGCTATTGCACCATTGAAAAAAGTAACGGCCAATGATAACGCCGCAGCACTGACCCCACAGGCATACCTGAAACTGGGGGTTGCTTATTTTAACTTGAATAAGAATGACGAATCGCTTGACAATTTTAAAAAATTAGTAACCACCCATCCCAATACCGAAGAAAGTATCGAAGCGATAGAATACATACGTAATATTTTTATTGAAAACCAAAAGCCGGGAGAATTTGTGGACTTTATGAAAAGGAATGGCAGGGCTATTTCTTACAATGAAGAAGATTCACTCACCTACCGTTCCTCCCTGTTAAGGTATGAAGCCAAAGATGTAGCAGGGGCGAAGGCTGGTTTTGCAGATTACCTTACTAAATTCCCCGGTGGGAGGTATAATATTGAAGCAAATTATTTTTCTGCTGAAATTAATATTGATAATAAAGCATCTGTTGCAGCCCTGCCTTTTTATAAAGCAGTGGCCGACCAGTCGCAGAATAAATATGCAGAGCGCAGTACTTTACAGGCTGCCCGTATTTATTATTTTGATTTAAAAGATTATGCGAATGCAGAAAAATACTTCAGCCAGTTAAAGAGTATTGCCTCACAACAGGAAAACAGGCTGGAAGCAATGCGGGGGTTACTCCGCTGCCAGTTTAAAGCTGGCTTGTGGAAAGAAGCCGCATCCAATGCACAGGACCTGTTGTTGGAAAAAGGTATTGCCACAGACGACCGGATGATGGCCAGCCTCGTGGTGGCAAAAAATCACCAGCTGAATAATGAATTGGATCCGGCCATTGCTGCGTATAAGCAGGTGATAGCGGCAGGCAAATCGGAATATGCGGCAGAATCGCAATACCATATTGCAGAAATGCTGTTGCAGCAAAATAAGCTGCCAGAAGCTGAGAAAGCAGCTTTTGAAGTAATAAAAAAATCAGGTTCGTATGAATACTGGGTCACTAAAAGCTATGTATTACTGGGTGATATATATGTACAACAAAAAGACCTGTTTAATGCCGAAGCTACTTTTAAAAGTGTAGTGGATAATGCTACCATAGCCGAATTAAAAAATGAAGCACAACAGAAATTGAATAAAGTGCTGGAAGAGAAAAGCAAAACGAATAAAGTTGAACAACCGTAAAGCGGATAGAAATATGAATTACCTGCAAAAAACAGTACTCATCATTTTAATGGCATTTTTTGCCACTGCTGCTGTGCACGCACAGAAAAAAGGTAAAAAGAAAGCCGTGGCAACAACAAAAAAATCAACTGCCAATCGGGGTGGTGATAAAATTTCTGAAATATCCAAAAAGGGAATAGGGGATACTTCTTCCCCTAAAGTAGTTACGATTACCTCTGCATTTAAACCTTTTTTAAAAAATGCGGCCAAAGTAAATTTTACGGCGGCTACACCAGTGATAGATTCTTCAAAGATCCAGGTAGTATATACTATCCCATCACAAAATCTTTTCTTTTCTTATCAACCGGCAGCCCTTAAACCACTCGCATTGGCCGCTGATTCGGGCTACACCTGGGAGAACGACCAGTATATAAAATTTGGTGCCGGTAATTTCAGCAGTTACCTGGCCGAAGCCGCTTTTTCGTTTGGTGATGGTAAAACATCTGTTACCAATGTGCGTGGAAATTTTCTAACGTCTACCGGGCATCTTTTTGCGCAGCAGGCAAGTAAATGGGATATTGATGTATTGTCTGTCTTTAATACTGCGAATAACCACGAATGGACTGCACACCCTTTTTATCAAACCAGTACACAATACCAATATGGGTATCAGCCATCCACTTTAACCTATCAAAAAGACCAATTGTTACGGCAATTTAATACTGTGGGATTAGAAGCGGGGTTGCAGAACAAGGTGGCCAATTCATTTGGGATCACCTATCACCCACAGGTGAGTTTTATCCGTTTTTCAGATAATCATGAGGCGCAGGAAAATAACTTCGTAATCAAAGCACCTATCAGTAAGGCATTTGGGAAAATTTACTCGTTTAATGTAGGAATGACAGCCGATATTTCTACGGCTACTTTCCCTTTGGTGCCCGCTTCTGCTAAGCTGGTTAATAACCTGTACTATATAAATCCTTCCATTCAATTTATGACACCTAATTTCAGGGTTAAAGCAGGCATACAACCTTCATGGGACAATCAAAATTTTTCTACCCTGCCTGATATAACCGCAGAAGCAAAATTATCAGATGCCAATTTGGTGGCTGAAGCAGGTTGGGTTGGCTATTTTCAGAAAAATACTTACCGTTCAATAATTGGCTTTAATCCATGGGTAGGGTCCCTTACCAGTTTATTGAATACACGGATAAGAGAACAATACGTGGGGCTTAAAGGTGCTAAAGGAGATCATTTTACCTACCAGGCCCGGTTCTCATTGTTGCACTTTAATAACCAGCCATTATTTGTAAACAATAGCGGTGATGGTAAAACATTCAGCGTATTATTTGAACCTGAAATGCAGGCTGTTCGCCTGCATGGGGAGATAGGTTATACCGTACAGGAAAAATTTTCTTTCATAGCTGCGGCAACCTATTCGCAATACAATTTATTGGCCGTTAGTGCAAAACCATGGGGATTATTGCCTTTGGAAGTTACAGGTTCATTAAAATGGAAACTCCTCAAGGACCTTCAGTTAAAAGCGGATGTGTTTCTATGGGATGGGGCTGCCTATCGTGATTCCTCTTTCCAAAGCAGGAAATTAAAGCCCGTGGCAGATCTGAATGTAGGCGCAGAGTTTACGGTAATGCCAAGGTTAAATCTCTGGCTGCAAATGAATAATCTGCTCAATAATGCCTACCAGCGCTGGAACCAATACCAGGTTCTGGGATTTAATGTTTTGGGAGGAGTTGTATATTCGTTCCGGTAAATAATCCCTGCATGCAAGAATATCTCTATAAATACCTTTTTCTAAACCGCAAATTGAGTATTCCGCAGTTGGGGAGTTTTTTTGTAGTGAAGGAACCGGCTTATATAAACGAAGCTGCAGGCTTGTTGTTTGCACCCAGGCCTGTCATTAATTTTTATGCTGAAGGAACAACGTCTTTACCCGAGAAAGGCTTTTTTGATTTTCTAGCGGAAGAAATGAAGGTGGATGAAGTAACTGCCCTTAAAGAATTCAATGCTTTTAGTGATAAAATAAGAAATGACCTGCAGAATAATAAAATGGCTCTTTTACCGGGCCTGGGCCGGATTACAAAAGGTACAGATGATGCTTGCTTTTTTACTGCAGAAACCAACCTGCTTGCAATATTACCCCCGATAGAACCCGGTATTAGTATCCGCGTAACCCAAAAACCAACCACAAATCAGCCGTTGAAAGCCCGGGAAACCGGCGTAATAAAAGAAATGTTAGTAGCGGAGGTTGTTGAAACCCGCGGCAAAGACAATTGGTGGATATATGCAATAATATTAGTAGCAGCAGGCACGGTGGCTTTAGTATATTATTATCAATAAATTAGTGTAGAGGCATTTTAATTTCCAGATAGACACCATTGACAGATATGCCAGAAACGATTACTTACAGCCATTGCCCTTCCTGCGGATCTGCTTCTATCTATCCCGCCATCTCAGCCAAAGATTATACAGTAACCCATGAAATGTTTGAGATATGGCATTGCGATGATTGCAGCTTGCGGTTTACGCAACATGTTCCCGGTGCAACAGTGATAGGCAGTTATTACCAATCGGTTAATTACGTTTCTCATTCCGACAATTCGAAGGGATTGATCAATCGTTTATACCATCTTGTCCGTAATTATACCTTAACAGGCAAAAGGAAATTATTGCAAAAAGTAACCGGAAAAGGAACAGGGTCTTTATTGGATGTGGGTGCCGGTACTGGTGCTTTTGTCAATACCATGAAACTTGCCGGATGGAAGGTGACCGGTCTGGAGCCGGATGAAACTGCCCGACAAAATGCAAATACCAAATACGGCTTAACCCTGAATCCACCTGATAATTTATTTACATTGGAACTTGCACAGTTTGATGCGATTACTATGTGGCATGTATTGGAGCATGTACACGACCTGCATGCATACCTCGAACAGTTTCATCAAATACTGAAGCCGGGTGGCCGCTTACTCATTGCTGTGCCTAATTATACCAGTCACGATGCGAAAGCATATAAAGGTTTTTGGGCGGCGTATGATGTTCCTCGCCACCTCTATCATTTCTCCCCAAAAAGTATGGAACAGTTGGGTAACCGAAAAGGATTTGTATTAGCAGATACCAAACCCATGTGGTTTGACAGTTTCTATGTGGCCATGTTAAGTGAGCAGTACCGTAACGAAAGTGGTAATTTAATTGGTGCTGCCTGGAACGGGTTACTATCTAACCTGAAAGCGCTGCGAAATAAGAAAAAATGCAGTTCAGTAATTTATATTTTTAGTAAGAAATAATTGCTGATAATTTCTTACCGTGTTACTAATTAAATTTTACTTCAAACATTTTTGGCCAGTTTTTGCCGGTGATAAAAAAACGTTTACCGACACTATCGTAAGCAATTCCGTTTAATACAGAATTACTATTCTGCTC
>JAYSXR010000131.1:0-4696 GCA_043717145.1 Chitinophagaceae bacterium
AAATTCCAGGTTGTTAAATAAGGTGTGATTACGGAATATTAATTTGTAACTATCTATCTGTTACCTCTACAATTAAAAATTTCAAATAATTTGTATTCTCCATTCCCCAAATGATCGGGTGGTCGCTTGCCTGCTGTTGAAAGGTCACCTGCCTTATTTTTTTACGTGCATCTTTAGCGGCTGCATTAATGGTTTGCAGGAACTGTTCCGGTGATACAAGGTTAGTACAACTTGATGTTACCAGGAAGCCACCATTTTTTAATAATTTCATTCCGCGAAGGTTGATCTCTTTATAACCTGTTAAGGCTTTCTGAATATTTTCACGGCTCTTAGTAAAAGCAGGCGGGTCAAGCATTACCACATCATATTGCCGGCCATCTTTGCCCCATTGTTTTAAAACATCAAATGCATTCATTGCTTCAAACCGGCAAATATTTTCCAGTCCATTCAATACTGCATTTTTATTGGCCTGTGCCACCGCATTCTCTGAAATATCCAAACCTAAAACAGACTTAGCCCCATAATGAGCAGCATGTATTTCAAAAGTACCTGTATAGGAAAATACGCCCAATACTTCTGCATCTTTTACGATATGTTGAATGGCGCGCCGGTTATCCTGCTGATCAAGAAAGTAACCTGTCTTCTGGCCGTTTTCTACATCTACTAAAAATTTCAAACCATTTTCCATAATAGGGATATTGGTATTAAATGGTTCCGATAAAAAACCTTTATGCTGTGCCAATCCTTCCAGTTCCCTTACCGGTACATCATTGCGTTCAAAAATACCTTTTGGAGAAAAGATGGCTTGTAATGATTTTACAATTGTGGGTTTCCATTTATCTATCCCAAGAGATAAAGTCTGTATTACAAAATAATCATTGAACTTATCAATCACAAGGGCAGGCAGCTGATCGGCTTCACCAAAAACCAGGCGGCAATTTTCGGTATAACCGATTTTTTGCCGGTATTGCCAGGCCTGTAATATGCGGGTATGAAAAAAAGTATCATCGATGGTTTCCGGTTTCCGGGTAAGCAGGCGAATGATTATCTGTGATTTTGGGTTGATATATCCCCTCCCTGCAAACTTGTCCTCCCCATAATACACATCTACAATATCCCCTGCCTCAACAGGCCCGGTAATATGATCCACTTCATTTCCATAGATCCATGGGTGGCCATTGGCAATTCGGGGGGCTATCTTCTTTCGGAGGTACACTTTGGTCATCCGGCAAAGATAACTTCCAGCTTGGAGTTTGGTGTTGGGTTCAGAAATCAATTACAAACCCCAAACTTGCCTTTCTACCTGCCAATTTTACCCTTTTCTTTCCCCCGGCAAAATTTTTGACAGTATAGCCCACTACGAATAACAACTATAAAATAGAACGAAATGACTGAAAACGCCGAAAATATGGATACCGCAAATGGATTTGATATAAATACTGACGAAAATGCAGCTGGAACCTCGCATTTGAATGAACCACTGACCGAAGAGAGTGAGATGGAGAAAATTGAGGCAGAATTAAAGGAGCAAAAAGACAAATACCTCCGTTTAATGGCTGAATTCGACAATTTCAGGCGCAGAACCGCTAAAGAAAGGCTGGAACAGATACAAACGGCTGGGAAAGATGTAATCGTTTCTCTGCTGGATGTGCTGGATGATTGCGACAGGGCCGAAAAACAGTTACAAACTTCAGATGATATCGCATTACAAAAAGAAGGTATTCAATTAGTGTTTAATAAGCTGCGCAGCACTATGCAGCATAAAGGCGTAAAGGCCATGGAGAGTATCCAAACCGATTTTGATGTGGAGAAACATGAAGCCATTACTGAAATACCTGCACCGTCAGATAATCTTAAAGGCAAAGTGCTGGATGAAGTTGTAAAAGGCTATTACTTGAATGATAAACTCATTCGTTTTGCAAAAGTGGTAGTAGGTAAATAGGATTATAGAATCAGAATACAAAATTTGGCAGTACTGCTATCATAAATAACTACAGACTTTGGTCTGTCGACAATGGACTTTACATGGCTACTAAAAGAGATTTTTACGAAATACTAGGGGTTAGTAAATCTGCATCTGCTGATGAAATAAAGAAAGCATACCGTAAGGTGGCCATGCAGTTTCATCCAGACCGTAACCCGGGTGATAAAGAGGCAGAAGAAAAGTTTAAAGAAGCCGCCGAAGCGTATGAAATATTAAGCGATGCTGATAAAAAAGCAAAGTATGACCGTTATGGCCATGCAGCATTTGGTCCCGGAACTTCCGGGGGTTATGGTGGTGGCATGAATACGGATGATATTTTTAGTCAATTCGGTGATATTTTTGGTGATGATATGTTTGGTAATTTCTTTGGAGGTGGTGGACGCCGTGGGGGTGGTGGTACCAGCAGGCCAAGAGGCCAGCGCGGTAGCAACCTGCGCATTAAACTCAAATTAACATATGAAGAGATAGCTAAGGGAGTGAACAAAAACGTTAAAGTAAAAAAACATGTGCTCTGCACTACCTGCGGTGGTAGCGGTGCAAAAGATAAAGGCAGCGTACAAACCTGCACCGGTTGTAAGGGTAGTGGCCAGGTGCGCCGGGTTACAAATACTTTTTTAGGACAAATGCAGACTGTTACTACCTGTCCTACCTGTAATGGTGAAGGCACAACGGTTACCGCCAAATGCGGTGGCTGCAGGGGTGAGGGCAGGGTGTACGGTGAAGAAACCATCAGTATAGACATACCGGCTGGTGTACAGGAAGGTATGCAGTTAAGTATGAGTGGCAAAGGTAATGCCGGTGAACGCGGCGGTGCGCAGGGCGACCTCATTATTCAAATAGAGGAAGAGGCCCATGAGGAATTGCATAGGGATGGATTAAACGTTGCGTATGATTTGCATATCTCTATTCCCGATGCAGCTTTTGGTACACAAGTAGAAGTGCCAACGATTGATGGGCGTGCTAAAATAAAAATCCCGGCGGGTACACAAAGTGGTAAAATATTCCGGTTGAAAGGAAAAGGTTTCCCTGAGGTGCAGGGTTACGCAAAAGGCGATCAGTTGATACAGGTAAACGTATGGACACCTCAACACATGAGTGCAGAAGAAAAGGAAATACTGGAGAAGCTGAATAAAAGCGAAAACTTTAAACCCCAACCCAATAAGGGCGATAAGAGCTTTTTCGACAGGGTGAGGGAAGCATTTAATTAATTAAAAATCAAAAGTCGAAAAAGGACTTTTTTACTTATCATTCTTTTTTTTCTTTTTCGCTGGCTTATATACTCTAATGGCTTTATCGATCAAAGCCATGAATTCTTTTTGGTGAAAATCAGCCGGGTTTATGGCAGTTTTAGCGAGGATAAGCACATCCTCCAATAAATAATTTTTAATATAGGCTGATTGTTTCAACAGTGAGCCAAACATGGCAATTGCTGCTGCAAACCGGTAACTCGAATCGGCTTCTTTCAGGTTTTCAGGCTGGTATAAAGCAGTACAATTTTGTTTGATCGCATTATCTGTTGCAGGTAGTTTATATTGTAAAAGGATATTGGCAAAAGGCTTATTCCTGACTAATGAATCATTTCTATTGGGCACTATTTCAAAAATAGCCATCATAGAATGGCCGCTGCCTATCTCGCCCCCTTCCAATTCACTGGTACTGTCTTCTATGGCGTTCTTTTTATTATCAAACCCGATCAAACGATATTGTTTAACTGCTTTGTCATCGAAACTGATTTTTAAATAGGCATTGTTGGCAACGGCATACAATGTCTGTGTAAATTCGGTGACCAATACTTTCTGGGCTTCCTGTAAATTATCAATATAGGCAAAATTACCATTACCTTTTTTTGAAAGGGTTTCCAGTTTACTGTCTTTGTAATTACCCATGCCTACACCCAAACAGGTGAGATAGATGCCTGTTTGCCTGAAACCTACAATCATATCTTCTAATTCTTTCTCCGAAGTTTGGCCGATATTAAAATCGCCATCGGTGGCCAATATAACCCGGTTATTTCCCGATGGGATAAATGTTTTTTTTGCAAGAGTATACGCGATCCTGATAGCGCCTTCACCGGGGGTATCACCGCTGGCAATTAATGAATCAATGGCATCTTTTATTTTCTGTTTGTTATTCCCACCGGTGGGTGATAAGGCAATACCCACACCACCGCCATAGGTGACCACCGTAATGGTATCTTTTTCCCGTAAGTTTTCAACCAGTAATTTAAAAGCAGATTGCAATAAGGGTAAGCGGTTAGGCTTATCCATTGAGCCGGATATATCTATTAAAAAAACGAGATTAGAGGCAGGGATGCTGTCAAGATGTAATTTGGGCGCTGCAATATTCAAAAAAAATAAACGGTTATCGGTGTTCCATGGACAGCTGGTGAGTTTAGACCTGCAATTGAATGTATCTGATAAAACCTTATCCTCTGGTTTAGTAAAGTTAAAATAATTCAACATCTCTTCAATGCGAATAGCATCGGTTGGCACAAACATTTCATTGCTGAGAAAACGTCGGATATTACTGTACGAGGCTTTGTTGATATTCATGGCAAATCCTGTTTCGGGATATTTATCCGCATCAATAAAAGCATTTTCTACAAGGTTGCTGTAACTCTCGCCGGGCACTGAAAAAGAATTAGTGACTTCGGCTTTCAGATTAGTAGTGGCAGATGACAACTTTCGGGTGTACAAGTGCAACGTGGACGGT
>JAYSXR010000132.1:0-4693 GCA_043717145.1 Chitinophagaceae bacterium
ACTACCCAGGGTTTTGCAGAAGATGTAATTACAGTAATAAGAGAATTGGATTTAAAAAATATAATTCTTATCGGGCATTCATGGGGTGGCGACATAAACCTGATAGCAGCCACATCATATTCTGAACCAATAATAGGTTTTATTGCCATTGACTTTTTTAAAAATGCGGCCACGCCTTTATCACCGGAATATCAACAGCAAGCAGTTTCCATTGAGCAAAAACTCAGAACCGATTTTACGAATACCAATGAACAATATGCCCGTATGGCATTGCTAACAAAAGAAACACCCATAGAAATTTCAAACCGGGTGGTAAAAGATTACCGCAATGCTTATCAGCCTATGGGCAAAGCAATCACTTCAGAAATATTCTATGTATTATTTAAGACAGAAAAAAATTATTGCCTCAACTCAAATTAAAACCTTATCTTATTAATGTAGATTATCAGCCAACAAATGAAGAACCATTAAAACAATATGCCGGAAGTTGTTATGAAGTGTTGCAGATAAAAGGCACTTGCCATTATCCGATGTTGGAAAACCCGGAGGAACTAACTAATTTGTTACAACAAACAATTTTTAAAATTTTAAACAGATAAATATAAAAGCAACAGCTATCATTCCAAGCATTCTTTACAAAGATGCAACAGCCGCTATTGAGTGGCTGTGCAATGCTTTTGGATTTGAGGAACACCTGATTGTTCTGGGTGAAAATGGAATAATTGTTCATGCCCAGTTAGCGCTTGGGGATATAATGATTATGACAGGTTCAGCACAACAGCAAAGCGAATACAGTAAACTTATCAGGCAACCGGATGAGGTTGGAAATATCGAAACCCAAAGCCCTTACATCGTTTTGGATGAAAAAGATATTGACGCACATTATGAAAAAGCAAAAAAATACGGAGCTAAAATAGTGATTGAATTGAGAGCCGAAGATTATGGTGGCAAAAACTATTCCTGTTACGACCCAGAAGGACACCTATGGAACTTTGGTTCTTACGACCCGTGGAAGACTGAAAACAAATAACGATTTGAGCAATTACAAATAAATTATCCTTTTAAATAAAAATTATGGAAACAAAAACAGTCAGCGGCAGAATGCAATCTTTTCTTGTTTTGTATGATATGCAGACAACTTTTTTTGCAAAAGTTATTGATGGTGTTGCTGATAAAGATGCACACAACCGTTTAAACACAAAAGCAAATCATATCGCATGGCTTACAGGCAGCCTTGTAGAGCAACGGTACGTAATAGCAAAAAATACGGGCATTGATATGCAGCAAACTGCACACGAAATGTTTAAAGACAATAAGGGAATTCAGGATAACATTACTTATCCTTCACTTGAAGCATTTAAAAAAGATTGGGATACCATCAGCCCTGTAACAAGAAATGCTTTTGTAGAGGTAACCGATAAAAAATTAGACAGCATGATAGAAATGGGTGGAATGAAAATGACTTTTTTTGATTTGGTAGCTTTTAGCATTTACAGGGAAGCCAACTGCATTGGACAGATTGCTTTGTGGAGGAGATTGTTGGGATATGAAGCGATGAAGTATATGTAAAAAATCTTTTCAAAAATATCTTAACCCGGTTCCTCCTTATTCCAAATTATGGCGCTTACTATGACCCATTGCTATCAATGATTGTAGTTATAACCCTTTCTGTAACTAGTTCCTGCTCACCTGTGCATTATCTGGCCATGATGCTTTTTCTTTTTATTCTGCAATATATCTCCTTGCTGACATAAATCACTTTCAATAGTTATATTTTTTATCACTCGTCACTCAATCATTTTCTTTTTACCAGCCTGACATTAAAGTTAGATGGCATCATAGCAAAAGCCAATATTTCCCTTACCTCTTTGGGATTGGTTATCATAGTAACTTCAAAATTTTTACAAACCATCGCAAGAACAGCTTTCATTTCCAGCATTGCCAGGTTATAACCAGGGCAAAACCTTGGGCCGGCACCGAATGGCACAAAGGCCCTTTCATTATGAAGCGTATGCATTGGGCAACCACCTTCAATCCAGCGTTCCGGAATAAATTTATCCGGGTCAGAGAAATATTTTTTGCCAATCGCCGCGTATTGGGTTTGTAATATAATAAAGGTATCCTTTGGAACCATCACTTCTTCAATAACAATATCTTCCAATGCGTTAAAAAACATAACAGGCCCTACGGGTTTAAGTCTCATAGCTTCAAACACTACCGCTTCGATATAAGTCAGCTTCATATGGTCTTGATAATTATTTACTACCGGCGCTTCTCCCAATACCATATCTGCCTCCTCTTGCATCTTCTTCTGGACGTCAGGATACAGGTGCATAAAATAAAATATCCACGTCATGGTATGAGCCGTAGTATCTTCCCCTGCAAGCATCATCGTAAGGACGTTGCCTATAATTAATTAATTTGAAATCGGATCTTCCTGATCGGAAGCGACAACTAAAGCCTCCAGAAAATTTGTTGGATTTTTTCGCAATACAGGATCTTTACTTAACTTCTCTTTTGCACAGTCAATGATTCCCTGCATGGTTTTATAAATTACCTGTATTGATTTTTCAAGTCTTTTGTCCGCTGGTAACTTTAATAATCTCCAGTAAGGGACAAGCGCATTGACACGATTATAAATCGCCGGAAAGATAACTTCGAGATGGTCCTGGATGGTATCATTGGATTGCTCAATAGTATTCATGTTGTAGCCGAATGCAAGGTGCGAGGTTACATCAACAGTATAGCGCATCAGCTGTATTTTAATATCGATGCCGTCAATGTTTTCTGACAACTGGTTCCAGCGGTTTAATAATTTCTCTGTTATCTGCACCAGCGTGGGAAAGAAAGTTATAAGATGACTAATGTTCAGTGCCTGTGAAACCAGCTTGCGCTGGCGCTTCCAATCTTCACCTTCCGCGTTAAAAACTCCCTGAACACCCATTTCCCGTATAACATTATCCATCTTGTCTAACCTCCTGAATTTTTCCGGCCTGTTCTTGAGTACGTACTGGATAGTTTCAGGCCCGGTGATAACAATAGCCGGAACGGCACCTAATTTAATTTTGAAAATAGAGCCATATTGATCACTCCATTTCTCAATATTGCGATGTAATATTTCGGGTGTTATCTGTAGTAAGTTACCTAAAATGGGTATTCCTCCCGGCCCCGGTAGGCGCTTCATTTTTATCAATCCGGGTAATTGTTTTTCTATTGGCATGGCGGGAATATATGTTACTGAAGTTAGGTGTGTTTTATGCGGTAGGATGTAGTTTTTTTTAACACTGTAAAAAAATATCCTACTTTCTTTATAAAGGTCTTAAATTAACTCTTATCTAATTGAGAAGGCCTGCCTAATACCAAGACTGACAGCTAATAGTAACATCATCTAGAAAATACTTTTCTGCTGATAGCTGAAAGCTAATCGCTGAAAGCAAAAGCATCCATTTAAGTTAACATCACACTAGCCGTTTTCTTCTATTGCCAATAAAAGTTTAGACGCTGCTATTTTTATCTGAACCATATCCTTTTCAACCTCTTCTTTTGTTAAAAAATAAAAAGGCGTAAAGGTGTCCCTGGTTATTCTTTTCAAATCACGGAAAGGCTGCCCTGCTTTCCAGGTGGCATTAGCCAAACGAAGCAGCAATGATTTATCAGCTTCACAGATGGTGCTATTTGCTATAGACTTTAAAATATGGGAAGGGATAATATTCTTTGTTGACACCAGGTAATTGATGCCACATTCCAATGCATAGAATCCCGCGATATTTATTGCGATCTTATGCTCTCTTACACTTTTGTGAATGATGGTACTTTCATCCGCATTAGTCACAAAAACTGACACAGGCTGGCAATGATTTATATCGTAAGCTGCATCCAAATGTTTTGAAATGCTAACAGCAAAATCAGTATCCTGTAATAATGTTTTCAACAACAGCATTTGATCTTGCATAGGACTATCAGCCACCTGTTGCATATTCGATAACAAGAAAGATGCAGCAGCGGTTACCTGCTTATGATCCTTTTCAATTTCTTCAGCTGGCAGATATAATTGTCCTGTAAAGTTATGCCGCTTTATTCTTTCTAAACTGCCGAAGGGCTGACCAGCTTTCCAGGTAGCATCAGCAAAACAGTCAAGTATTAAAACGGCCTCCATATCGGCAGTTTGATTTGCAAATTTTGTAAGCCATCTAGTAGGAGTAGACTTTGTTTGTTCACAAAGCAATCCTATACCGCATTCAACCGCATAGAATCCGGCAAGGTTTATCGCGATTTTTTCCTCACCGAAAGTTTTATTTATTACAGCAGTGTTTTCATCTGTAGTAACAAATGGCCGTTGTTCACCGCCTCCATACGCCATGTATAGTTCTTCCGCCATTGAAAAGGAGAACTCCTTATTTTTTAGCAATGCGTCTATTATGATAAGTTCTTTTTTAATTTGTTCATCCGGCATACCACATGAGTTTTATTGAAAAGGAAAATAACATAATGTATCATCAGCAGTATTTCCACTATATTTAAAAAGCATGGCAGTTATTTTTATTGAAGTTAATCAAAGAATCTACCATGTAATTATCCCACTATATATCAAATAAAAAAACCTTTCCGTGGGGAAAGGTTTTTTTATTTGATGTGATAAATTTTATTTACTTTTTATCATTATTAAATAAAGTATAAAACACACTGAACTGGA